>JABDJM010000005.1 GCA_013002475.1 Saprospiraceae bacterium
CCATTAAACTGCTTTGGCCAGGAGGCTTGACCAAATTACGCAGGTAACCAAGAGCCTGTTCAGGTTCAAAAATCTCTTCTGGGACAAGAGCTGAGTACTTATTCAGAGCTCCGATCTTCACTTTCTCAAAGCGAGGCTTTAATTGCTCATCCTGATGGATAAGATCCATGATGAACTGAGAAAAGGACCCTGGTGGAAGTCGAAATTCTGACAAGTCATAATTCCGAAGCAACAGAAGCTCGTTGTCTGGTGTGGTGATTAAAAAAGAAAACCTGTCAGCGCTGATCAGCACGGACAGGTTACGAAGTATCTTTGTTTTAGGCGAGTAATTCTGCCTAACGTATTCTCTAGAAATTATTCCCAATTACCCGTTGTATTTGGAGCATTCTTATTTCCAAATTTTATAAATGCGGTTGGGTCATAGCCATCATCATATCTCTTGTACTTGGGATCAGCAAACTTACCCATGTATTTTGCTCGATTGACTCCTACTTCAACAACGTTTACCATGGTTGATTGATAGGTGATGGTGTCGGCATAAATCTCAAACACAGTGCCTTTGTCCGCATAAGGGACGAACTGCAACGAATCAAGGTTTAAGCTTAACGCATTCGCGTCTTCGATTGCCTGTCGCCAGGTTGTATCATACGTTACTCCTTCAAGGTTTGTAGGGTCATCAGGGTCACCGATCACCTTCACTGTAGGAATCCTTCCTGTTCTCAGGACATGAACCAGGGTATCAAAATTTTGAGCATAGGAGCCACCCATCACATCGGAATAAATTTTCTGGGCAGATCGTATTTCTTTAAGTCTGTCCGTCACGGCGGTTTCTCTTTTCTTTAATTCTGAATTAAACAAAATGGGCTCACGGATCCCACTAATGAGTAACCAAATAAAGAGTCCGATAAGTGCTACAAGAGCTATATTGATCACTAATCGCATAAAAATATGGTTGTTTTGATGCTTGCAATAATACTATAATTTTTTCGATTTAGACCCTTGGAAAAAGGGGGCTTTATTATGTAGATGCCGTTTTAGGCCCTATTTGACGGAAGCACATTCCGATAAAAGCAAAATAAGCTGGAAATACACCATTTTTACCTCTCCATATACAAGTAGATTATGATAATTCTGGCCATAGAATCTTCGTGTGATGATACCTCGGCGGCCGTGATCCAGGATGGGGCGGTTTTAAGCAATGTAACCGCTAATCAGACGGTTCATGAGGCTTATGGTGGAGTTGTCCCGGAGGTTGCCTCAAGGGCCCATCAGGAAAACATAGTCCCTGTAGTGCAACAGGCTCTTTCGGTAGCTGGAGTCCAGTCCAGGGATCTCTCAGCCATAGCATTCACCCGAGGTCCGGGACTAATAGGATCTCTGATCGTAGGCGTTTCGTTCGCAAAAGGACTGGCCTTAAGACTTGGAATACCGATGATCGAGGTCGACCACATGCAGGCTCATGTACTTGCTCATTTTGCGGAGGATCCAAAGCCTGAGTTCCCATTTTTGTGTTTGACCGTTTCAGGCGGGCATACTCAGATCGTGAAAGTCCTTGATCCAGGCAACATGGAAATCCTGGGTACTACCCTGGATGATGCGGCCGGGGAAGCCTTTGACAAGACGGGGAAACTCCTAGGTCTTCCCTACCCGGCTGGCCCGCATATTGACAGATTAGCAAAATCCGGTACCGCTCGATTCCCTTTTCCGAAACCAAAAATTGATGGGCTGAATTTTAGCTTTAGTGGCTTGAAAACGGCAATCCGGTATTTCCTTGAAAGAAACAGGAAGGCTGATCCTACTTTTATTGAGGACAACCTCGAGGATATTTGTCGCTCGGTTCAGGATCGAATCATTAGCATTTTGATGGATAAACTTGAACAGGCAGCCAGCCTTACCAGGATCAAGGAGATCGCTATTGCAGGCGGCGTTTCTGCTAACAGCGGCCTTCGGTCTGCCTTGCAGGAGCTTGGTGCAGAACTAGGTTGGAAAACTTATATTCCGGACTTCCAATATTGCACGGATAATGCCGGTATGATCGGTGTAACGGCCTATTTTAAATTATTAAAGGGAGACTTTGTAGGGCACGATGTCTCTCCGAATGCACGTTTAAAGTTTTAACCTTTTACCATGGGAATTACCAGACTGACATTAGCCTTTGCCTTTCTTTTCTTTTGTGGAAATAGCTATGCACAAAGTTATGAACCCTCCTGGGGACCACCCTCTAAGAAACCCGGCGGATTTAACACCCCGATGTATTCCTTAGGTGTGATGAACGGGGATTATTATATGTCTTTTGTAAATGGTGCGACCAATACCATCCAAAGATTTAATTCGAAACATAAGTTTTTGGGGAAGCAAGAACTGACCATTCAAAAGGGTAAAAGGAACCTGGCAATCCGTGAAATTCTCCACACTCGAGATGGGTATTATGGTTTTAGCGGGTACTATGATAAAAAGAAACAAACCTACAGCCTGATCGCCTATGATCTGGAGGACGGCAAATTCACCAAGAGACGAAAAATCTTCTCACAAGAGCTCCGGTTGTCCGGCTTAAGGTCCGCATCAGGAGGTAAACTATCCCTATTCGGGGGAAGAGTGGCAAGCCAACTTGGTATCCCCCTGAATGATTTTGTGATGAGTGCAGATTCCAATATGCTGGCTTTCCATAATCTGGTGTCAGATAGAAATTACTTTGCAGAGGATCAGATCATGGTTGGGCTTTTCGATAAGGACCTGAACCTTCAATGGAAGAAAAAACAACCTTTAAACTATCAGGATCGGGACCTGGTGATTGTTAGGGCAGCCGTAAGTGTGAAGGGAGAGATATTCATTTTGGGCAGGCTGTTTGAAAGACGCCGAGTAAAGGACAGACGGTTACCAAGGTATGATTACAAATTATTTGTGATCACCAAAGATGATTTTAAGGAGATCAATATCCGGTTACCAGGTGACAATGCCCCCACTGATGCGGGCTTATTTATACCCCCTTCTGAAAGTGAGGTGATCGTTGGAGGTCTATACACTAATTCGGATCGTCGGGGAGGTCTGCTAGGCACATTTTTAATCAGGATCGACCTTGCGGATTATCAAATCGGAAGTAAGCAGTATAAATTCTCTCCCAGGGATCTGGAAAATATTGTAAACAAAGGAAGGATTAAAAGGAATAAAGGATTGCAGGAAGACCGATATGAGATCAAGGACTTCATAAGCTTCACTAACGGAAGTATGGCCATGGTGATGGAATCAACATGGACCACGATTAATTCAAATCCAAGCCCTTCAGGGGCCAATACGATTCAGACGATATATCATTCTGATGCTATCCTGATACCCACTTTTGGAAGGGATGGTGAGTTGGAGAAAATAGGGAAGATTGATAAATACTACTCCTCAAGCTCAGCACTTAACCAATCCTATGGTCTTGGCTGGGATCAGGGCAATATTTTTCTCCTTTATAATGACAGAAAATCAGGCCGTGAAAGGAGGGATATTGGAGGAAGAAAAGGAAGCCTGTATACAGATATGACCGTTTTATCCGCAGATGGGAAAAAGATCTGGGAGGGTAATGTATTCAACAACAGAGCCATTAGATCAGTGTTTGTGCCCAGTATGTGTACCATTCGGGAAGGAAAAATGATGCTGGTGGGTCTTCGATTGGGAAAATATCAGGTCGGGATCGTGGATGTCCATTAAGGGTTTCGCAACAGATGACATTCCTTACCGTTTTAATGTAAAAGTGAATTATGGCTGATAATACCTCACTCCTGGATAATTTTGAGCTCCGTGATTATGGCAACCTGGAACTGCTTGCCAGACAGGTTGTGGAGGGATTTATCATTGGTTTACATAAAAGCCCGTTTCATGGGTTTTCAGTAGAGTTTGCAGAACATCGTCTATATAATACAGGACAGTCCACTAGAAACATTGACTGGAAGGTTTTTGCCAGAACGGATAAGCTTTTTGTGAAAAGGTTTGAGGAAGAAACTAACCTCCGTTGTCAGATCGTGATTGATGCCTCCTCATCCATGTATTTTCCAGAGGAAAAAGGAAACCTTGGCATTGGCAGGAACAAACTTCGTTTTAGTGCCATGGCAGCTGCCTCTCTGATGAACCTGCTTCAGAAACAGCGGGACGCATTTGGTCTAAGCATATTTGATAGTTCCCTTCAACAACATACGCGATGTAAGAGCAGCACAGCACACTATCGCTTATTACTCACTCATCTCGATAAACTGTTGGCTACTTCGGAGCGTCAAAAAACTACGGCTGCTGCAGACGCATTACATCAGATCGCCGACAGCGTACATAAGAGATCTTTGGTTGTGATCTTCAGTGACATGATGGAGCAATCAGAAAATCCCGAAGAACTTTTTGCTGCACTCCAGCATTTGAAGCATAATAAGCATGAGGTGATCTTATTTCATGTAAATGATAAGCGCTATGAGATCGATTTTGAATTTGAAAATCGACCCTATATCTTTATCGATATGGAGACCGGGGATAAGGTCCGACTTCAATCGAACCAGGTGAAAGATCATTACCGGCAGCAAATGCAAGAATTTATAGATTCGCTCAAGGTCAAATGCCTACAATACAAGATTGATTTTATTGAGGCAGATATCAACAAGGGCTTCCGGCAAGTTCTCCAGGCCTATTTGGTCAAGAGAAACAAGATGAGTCGATAAACCAGAATATTTTATGTCCAAATCATTTTTAGTCAAAAAGCCTGTCAAGCTTAGTAAGATTTCCACTAAACCCCCAAAAGGTACCGACAGAAGAAAAATTGAAAAGGAAACGAAGAGGTTAGCTAAACGAATTGCAGACCTACAGGAAATGCTTTACGCTAACCAGGATAAAAACCTTCTCGTTGTATTTCAGGGTATGGATAGTTCGGGGAAAGACGGTTCCACAAGGGAAGCATTTAAATATTGTAGTCTGGCTGGCGTTGCAGCTTACTCATTCAAAAAACCTACGGAGCTCGAGTTCGCTCATGATTTCCTTTGGCGATGCCACAAATTGGCTCCACGCAAGGGCCATATTCAAGTCTTTATCCGATCTCACTATGAAGATGTATTAATTCAACGAGTTCATAAATGGATTGATGAGGAGAGGGTTAACAAGAGGATTGATGCTATCAATAATTGGGAACGATTGTTAGAATTTGATAACAACACCACCGTTCTGAAAATTTACCTCCACCTCTCCAAAGAGCGCCAAGGTGAAAAATTGAAAGAGAGGACCGAGGAGAAAGATAAATTTTGGAAGCACAATCCTGCCGATTTTGAAGAGCGTAAGTATTGGGATCAATACCGTGAAGTTTATGAAGATACAATTAACCGTTCTGAAATCCCCTGGCATATTGTTCCGGTGGATTCACGGTGGTATCGCAATTACTGCGTAACCAAAATTATCCATGATACTCTTGTTGGCTTTAAGCTTAAGTGGCCTCCCCTTTCAAAGGAGTGATAAATGGCTGAAAAAGTACGCGTCGATAAATGGCTCTGGTCCGTCCGAATTTTCAAATCCAGGTCAATGGCAACTGAAGCTTGCAGGTCCGGCAAGGTTCGGATCAAGGAGAGCACAGTAAAAGCCTCTACCTTAATTCGTCCAGGGGTACACCTCAAGGTTCGGAAAAACGGATTTAACCTGCAATTCGAAGTAGTGAAGCTTATTAGTAAAAGAGTTTCCGCTACCCTTGCTCAACCCTGCTATAAAGATCTCACTCCCCCAGAGGAACTTAACAAATACAAAGATTGGTATATTGGAAAAGCCAGCGCAGAAGTGCGATTAAAAGGCGAAGGGCGACCCACCAAAAGGGACCGCAGGCAGATCGATGATTTCAAAGATCACTATCTTGAATGGACCGAAGAATTTGAAGATTAACAAGATCAAACGTGCTTGATACACTGACAAAACTCTATGATGATTTCACCAAATCCGGCCGCGTGCAGGATCTTGGGCAATTGGCTCATGAGGAAGGAATGCAATTTCAAAAGAGGACCAAGTTTGGAAATCAACCTACTGAGTTGAAGTCATTCAAAATATTTCAAGGAAAAGGCTACAAACGGCTCCTTGGATTAATGGCGAGAAAGGCTTCCGATTTCGAAGGAAAAATTAGGTTCTATGATTTCCTGGAAACCGTCGATCTGGAAACGTATACTCATTCAATATTGGAGGTCAAATGTGATGCGATCTTTATTGAATCACTTCGTATAGAACCCAAAGGAGCTTTCAAAAAAATGAAAGGCTTTTTCATAAGTGATGAATCACCCTTCCCTGCCCTTTCTGAATTCAATAACCAATTTCAGATATCATCGAAGGAGCCGGATGACATCCTTTGGCTGCAGGAAAAAGCCCTGGAGTTAATGGAGGGGTTTAAAGGATTGACCATGGAGGCCCATGGAAATTATTTTATCTTTTATTTTCGAAAGAAAACCGTGAAAATTCACGAGATACTGGACCTTGCAGATTTTGCTGAAGAGTTTGTGAGACTAGTTTGTAATGACCGCTCCGGAGACTTTGTCTAAGCAAAGGCTGCAGCAACCTTGGCCTCCTTACTATCCTTTTGATATTGATAGAATCCCTCGCCTGATTTTTTACCCAGTTTCCCGGCAGTAACCATATTCACTAATAAGGGGCAAGGAGCATACTTTGGATTTCCAAAACCATTCTGCAGTACTTTGCAAATAGCCAGCACTACATCCAGTCCGATAAAGTCAGCAAGTTGTAAAGGTCCCATTGGATGAGCCATGCCCAGTTTCATTACTGTATCGATCTCCTCTACACCAGCCACCCCCTCGTGAAGTGTAAAAATCGCTTCATTGATCATAGGGATCAATACACGGTTGCTCACGAAGCCCGGGTAGTCATTAGC
>JABDJM010000069.1 GCA_013002475.1 Saprospiraceae bacterium
ATGTGGCCACCTATGAGTGGCTCCGGGACTTGCTCGGCAAAGAAGTTATTGATCATTGGTGGCAAACTGAATCAGGTTGGCCCATGATCGCCAACTCCGTTGGCTATGGCGCATTACCTGTCAAACCAGGATCCGCCACCAAGCCGGTTTGTGGTTATGATATCAGGATCTTTGACAAGGAGGGAAACGAAAATCCGCCCAACAAAGGTGGCTCCGTTGTAATTAAACTCCCGTTGCCACCAGGGAACTTCCCTACCCTTTGGAATGATGATGATCGCTTTATCAACTCGTACCTCTCCAGGTTTGAAGGCTATTATCTGGCTGGAGATAGTGGCTATATTGATGAGGAAGGCTATGTTTTTATCACGGGAAGGATAGATGATGTGATCAATGTAGCGGGACACAGGTTATCCACTGCTGATATTGAAGAAGTCTTGTCTGGACATGATGCAGTTGCAGAATCTGCTGTCATTGGTGTTGAGGATGAATTTAAAGGTCAGATCCCCGTTGGCTTTGTAGTCCTAAAAGAAGGCCATGAAATCAGCCAGGAAGACCTACAAACCGAATTGGTCCAAATGGTTCGTAAAGATGTGGGACCTATAGTAAGCTTCAAGCAAGCGGCCATCACTCAGCGATTACCAAAGACTAGGTCCGGAAAGATCCTAAGGGCTACTATGCGGGCAATTGCTGATGGCAAACCATACACTCCGCCATCTACCATTGAGGATCCTATAGTCCTTGAAGAAATGAAAAGCTTAATGGCAGAAAAGGAGATCGGCATTTTTGCAAACAAGACAACCAGTTGATTTATCTCGGTTAAGTTGGAAGTATTCCATTCCCAGCTCTAGGCCTTAGTTCGCTCGACGTTGATCTGCTTCTGATCCGGTTTGCCTTTTCCGGGTCCCCTTAACTTTATTGTTACCGAAGCTTCGGGAATAAGTTAGATCAAAGGTTCGCCAATTGATCTGGTAGGTTGATCGAACAAAAATCCCCAGGTCAGGTTGGTCAGCCTCAGTTCTCCAGGAGGAACTTTTATTAAAGATATCCCGGACACTGAATCGCAAGTTACCCCAATCATTCCCAAACTTTTTTTGAATACCAAAATTGAGACTCCACATTTCCCCAAAGGATGAGATCCCCCAAATATTTGCGGACCTGTAGTTAAGAGAAACCTCCGTAGAAAAATCTTTGGGTAAGGTGAAATTATGAGCCGAATTACCCGACCAGGAAACTTGCTCCTCGTTGATTTGACCACCACTGTATTCACTATCTACCTCTGTCCACATAGCCGTTAAAGAGTTTTGAATGTTCCACCAGGAAAAGGGTTCCCAGGGAAGTGATAAAGAAAAAACGACAGATTGTACTTTATCCAAATTTGCCGCAGTTACCAATTGTCGATTTTCTTCCAGATCCACCACTGGTTGGAAGCGAGCAATAAATGATTGACTATTATTGTATTGTATGCTTGCCAAAATAGTTTTCCAACGGTAGTCGAACTTACCAGAGTTAGTTAGGGCCGGCTGTATGGCTGAGTTTCCGGTATAGAAGGTGCTTGGATCAAGAAAAATTACAAAGGGGGCCAGGTCCCTGAAAGTGGGACGTGAAATCCGCCGATTATATGAAAACTGAATTCGGTTGTTTTCATTAATATCATGTGCGAAAAAAACCGTCGGAAACAGTTCACCGTAATTACGATCAACGATTCCACTTTTCTCCAGTGAATTCAATAATGAACGAGTTTGCTCATAGCGAAGACCTGCCATCAAACTGGTCGTTTCGGAAAATTGGAAAGTCCAGGAGGTGTATGCGGCCAGTATGTCTTCTTCTAAATCGTAAGTCTGAGTTAACTCAGGGTCAAAGCCCCAAATGCCATTTTCCAAATAACTTACGGAGACTTCATTATCAAAACGATTGATGGAAGCTTTTAAACCCGCTTCCATTTTAATGTCCTCATTCAAATTCTTTTTGTAATCCAATTTGCCAACACTAATATCAAGAGGTGTTATTTTTCCAGAGCGAACACGGTCTTCCGACAATAAATTTCCGTTGTCGACATCAAAATATTGATTGAGGTAGTTCGTAGGGTTGTTATTATCATAAACCAAATAATCGGCGTTAAACGATATTTGCTCGTCCTTTTCAAAATTGTGCTGGACATTAAAGTTCCCCCTAATGTTCTGCAATTGGTTCACTTCATCATTAATCACCCTCAGGTAAGTAGCTTGTTCTCCATTTTCCAAAGTAGGGACTTCGTTAACAGCATCCATTGACCATTTCTGGTCAAAGCCTGAAACCAGAAAACCCAAAATGGTTTTATCACTTAGATCCACATCTAAACCCAATCGCGCATTGTGATTAACCTGGAATGCATCACGGTCACTATTGCTACTAACTTCTACTACTGTACCATCCTGAACAACCCGCCGATAATTATCAAAATCCTGCAACATATGATTCCTCAGAAAAGAATAATCGCCGTACCAGTTTAATTTGTTCTTTCGATAATTAAAATTCAGATTTAGGCCTGTTTTTTCTTTACGGGCGTATCCAACATTTAATGATGCATTGCTATTAAAACCGTCTCCGGTATTTTTTATCAGAACAATATTGATGATCCCTGCATCTCCTTCCGCACTAAAACTCGCAGGAGGCGTTGTTATCAATTCGATCTTTTCTATGTTGCTTGAATTCATCCCTTGCAACATTTGAACCAAGGCCGACAAGGGCATGCGGTTTTCCTTTCCGTTGATCATCACCAATACCCCATTCTTACCACTCATGCTAATAGAATTGGAT
>JABDJM010000096.1 GCA_013002475.1 Saprospiraceae bacterium
GCCACGATCTGTATGGCCAGAGGTTTGGCAAAAGAGGGCGTCGTTCATACCATTGAAATCAATCCTGAACTGGATTATATCGCTAAAAAATATTTTGAGCTGGCTGGCTTGCAAGAAAAGATCAGGACTCATATTGGAGATGCCAAAGAGATCATTCCCAAGCTCGATATGCAAATCGACTTTGCCTTTGTTGATGGTGCCAAACCGGATTATTCGGTAATGTACGAGATGATCAAACCCAAATTGCGGCTTGGTGGTTTTTTGGCTGTGGACAATGTTCTTTGGAGTGGAAAGGTTGCGATGGGAGCTGAGGATAAGTTGACCCGAAGTATGCATGAGTTCACTAAAAAAGTTAGTGAGGATAAGGAGGTGGAAATGATCATACTTCCGGGGAGGGATGGCTTGATGTTGGTGAGGAAGATTGCTGATTGTTGAATGTCGATTGTTCCCATCTCTCGCCGTAATTCGGATATTGCCACCAAGGCACAAAGGGCACGAGGTAGGGATTTTAAGCCCAAAGGGACCTGCCTGCGTGCCCGGAATTCCTAAAACAAACTCACGTAACCAAAATGAGTCTTTACCCGGCGTAGATCAAAGCCAAGCTCCTCCTCTTTTCCAACAGCAAGGCTAAAACCGAAGATGCCTACTTTAGTTTCGAAGGTGATCCCAGCTCCGAGACCAACGGGGAAATCCCGGTTGTCGGTTTGGGAGGAGATGTCTTCCACAAAACCAAAGTCCCCAAATGCAAAAAGGGCAGAGTTGGTTGCAAGCAGCAATCTGTATTCCAGGGTGGCCACTCCATAATGGGTAGCGTTAAAATTTTCTTCGTCAAAGCCACGTAGAAGTTGGTTGCCACCCAGGCGAAATTGTTCGTTGCGGAAAACATCGGATTCTGCCAGAATGGATCCCAGGCGCAGGGATCCCTTGATCGTACTGGCAACCCCCACGGGAACATACTTTGCAATCTGGCCCTCTACCCGGATCTGCCAGCTTTGCTCGGCAAGGCTATCGTAAATGATCTGAGGTGAAAAATCCTCCCGGGCTAGGTCCAGGATCTTATTGTTTTCTCTGACTTTCTTAAGCCCAAAACCTGTCCGAAGTTTTACTTCCCAGCCGGACCTGGGATTGAACCTGTAGTTCAAATTTTGTTGGTTCCATTCTATCCCAAAGAGGGTGTTCCGGGTATCCAACTGATCCGGTAGCGACCTTTGCTGCAAAATTTTTGAAGTGTCTATATCCGCCAGATTGGTGGTCCGATTTTCCCAGTACACCTTTAAAAAGTTGTTACCGCTGAACAGATACTGCACTCCCAATTCTGAAATAATGCCAATGAAAGCCGAGTCTCTCCGGTAGAGAGAAAACTCACCGTTAGCTCCAAAAGGCAAACCAAAAATGTAAGGGTAGTTCCCTTTCAACTCCAGTTCCTGCCGTTGCGGACGCAGCTGTTCAAACTTCACATAGATGCGTTCTCCAACTCCTAATTGATTATTAAGGTCAGCCATCAGGCTGAGCGTAAACAAGTCCTTTTGACTTTCCTCCGGATTCAGAGAATTATTTCTTGGCAGGTAACCCAGGATGGCATCTCCCCTGCTGGCTTTTTTATCCTTCAAAAAAAGATTGACAATGGCCTTTGATCCAAGGAAGGTAACCGTTGGGTCTTTCTTTGATTCCACGAAGGGTAATTCCCTGAGGCGGACCGGAATTTTTTCCAGGACCTCTTTTGAATAAGGCTCCCCTTCTTCTATGCCAAGATATTGCTGAAGATATCTGTTCGAAATATTTACCGGGTCAATGTTGCGCACCTTCCCAAAATTGAAAGCCTTACCTTTTTCTAAAACCAGTGTACCCTTTAATCCCTCGTCTTCAAACTCAAGGTCATCCAGATAGATCTTGGCGAAGGGGTAACCCCGGTTTATGGCAGCATTCAAGATCTTGTTTTCCAGCTCAGTGAATTCACCAGGAAATACTTCCTTTCCATTCCATCTGTTCAAATTGATATTCTCCCCTTCCAAAAAGATCAAATCATCAGAATCCATTTCAATTTTGGCCCACTGGACCTGAGGTCCTGGATCGATGTCGGCAACAAGTTTATTTTCCTTCCAGGAGCTATTATCTGCGGAGGCTAATAAATAGCCATTTTCCCGAAACCTAAAAACCAATTGCTTAAGAGCCAGTTCAACACTTGTTGAGTCTGACCAAATCAGAGGGATATCCTTAATGAAAGAGAAGTTTTCATTATCTGATGGAAAAACTGGTTCCAGGGTATACTCATTTTGTGAGAACCCGGAATAACCCAGGCCAAAACAAAATGCAATACAAATGAGGAGCCTATCCATACCCATAACTTTAATTAACGAAGAAAAGAGCATTTGGATTGGCTCACGCATGGAAAAGACATGGATTCATACAAAACGGTAACTTGGCCGGATGCCCGGCCTTTACTTTCATATTCCATTTTGCAAACAAGCCTGTCATTATTGCAATTTCCATTTCTCCACCTCTTTAAAGAGCAAGGACCAAATGGTAGAGGCCCTGCTTAAGGAACTCTCCATCAGAAAAGACTATCTAGAAAGTAAGGAGCTCAATTCTGTGTATTTCGGAGGGGGTACGCCTTCGCTGTTGTCGGAAGAGGATCTGGATAAACTATTCGAGGGAATACTCACTTATTTTTCTCTCAGTGATAATTGTGAGATAACTCTGGAGGCAAACCCGGATGATCTGGATGAGAAAAAAGTTGCATACCTGGCCAGAAGTCCTGTCAACCGGCTAAGCATTGGCATACAATCCTTTTTTGATGAGGACTTAAAATGGATGAACAGAGCTCATAGTGCTGAGGAGGCAAAAAAATCCATAGAGCTTTGTCAGCAAGCTGGGTTTGACCAGATAACCATAGACCTTATCTACGGAGTACCTACCTGTGATGATAAACAATGGGAAAAGAACATCGACTACTTTCTTAGTCAGGATCTTCCACATTTATCCGCCTATGCCTTAACGGTGGAACCCGGGACAGCTCTAAACAACTGGATAAATAAACAAAAGGTACCGCCCTTGGATGAGCAGAGAGCCTTGAATCAATTTTCAATTTTGCAGGACCGTTTGTCTTCCGCCGGGTACGAGCAATATGAGATCTCAAATTTTGCAAAGGATCAGCAATATGCTATTCATAACTCCAACTATTGGAGTGGAAAACCCTATCTGGGGATTGGTCCCTCAGCCCATTCTTATGATTGCAATAGCCGCCAATGGAATGTTTCCAATAATGCAAAATACCTCCGGTCGATAGCTGAGGGGAGCCCATCTTATGATCAGGAAAAGTTGAGCAAGGTGGATAACTACAATGAAGCGGTCATGCTAGGATTGCGAACGCAGTGGGGAGTTTCCCTGGAAACCATTCAGGGTATTGGGTCAGCATTCGCAGAATACTTTCAAAAATCGGCAGAACCGCAAATTGGAGAAAAGTTGGAAAGGAAGGGAGATCTGTATTCTATAAAAACGGGCCAGCGTTTTTTTACCGATGGGATCGCTGCCAGTCTTTTTTGGGTGGAAGATTAGCGCTGGTACTTTTTGATCAGCAGTTCCAGTATCTCCTGGGCAGCTTTAGCAATTACGGTTCCTGGTCCAAAAATTCCTACGGCTCCGGCCTCATACAGAAAGTCATAATCCTTTGGAGGGATCACCCCACCCACTATGATCATGATGTCATCACGACCGATCTTTTCCAACGCTTTGATAG
>JABDJM010000099.1 GCA_013002475.1 Saprospiraceae bacterium
TTGTGGATTCGAACAATGTCTGAAAGTTGATTTATGTTCCCAATTAGTGAAAACTGATCTTTTGGGTCATCTGTAGCTGCAATTCTTCCAAGCACATTTTTTTTGACGCCGGCCTTATCAAGAAGGAGATTCGTTCTAAGATATTCCTCAGGGGAACCTACAATAGCCACTCGTTCCTGTGCATCCTTTTTTGAACGGAGCCCCCCATGACGGATAAGGTTCCTGAGCATTCTTGATAAAGGCAAAATTGAAATCGCCCAAAATGTGCCTAATAAGATCAGAATCCTTGACGAACGATATTCCAGGCTTAGAAAAGCATAAATGGCCGCCAGAATAAGAGTTCCCACTAGTATCCCTCTCAACAAAGAGCCAATTCTTAATGGCTTGTCATAGCCTCCATTGAAGAGTATGGAAATAACCCACAAAAAGGAGTACGACGGTAAAACCGTATAGGTCACATAGTCCGGATAGTAATTTGGATCCTGGAAATAGAAATTTGCCCAAACCTGCTTTAGAAGAAAAAGACCCCCAAATATCATGGCAAAATCCAGCAAGGGCCAGACAAGTTTTTTAAATCCATTGCCAAGGAGCGTCAATAATCCTCTAAACAAAATTGCGGCCCGAATGAGAATGGTAAAAAGTTGTGCTTGCCTTGAAGAGAAGTGTTTTTTCGCAAAAATGATCATTGCGTTGTAGAAGGTCAGCACATAATTTAGGCTTCCTTTCTTAGTGCTCTCTCCCTTATAATGGATAATCTTGGATTTGGGATGATAGTATATTTTGTATCCAGCTTTGCCAATCCGGTGGCTCAAATCAATGTCCTCCCCATACATGAAAAACGTTTCGTCCAATAAGCCAACCTCGTCCAGGACCGATTTTCTTATGAACATAAAGGCACCGGCCAGGATTTCTATTTCATGGGTTTCATTTTCATCCAGAAACCCCAAGTGGTATTTGTTGAAGGTTTGGGATCTTGGAAAAAGCCAGGACAGCCCGAACATTCTGCAAAAAGCAACCCATGGAGTAGGAAGCCCTCTTTTGCTTTCAGGCAAAAACTTTCCAGATCCATCTATCATTTTTACTCCTAATGCCCCAGCATCCTTATGGCTATCCATAAATCCTAAGCAAATCCGAAAGGTATCCTCTTCAACGACCGTATCCGGATTTAGAAGAAGGACATATTCTCCGGAAGATTCCTCAATGGCCTGATTATTTGCTTTTGAAAATCCTGGATTGGAATTGTTTTGGATCAATCTGACTTCAGGAAATTTATCCCTGACCATGATCACAGAATCATCTACAGAATTATTGTCTACCACGAATACCTCTCCCTCTATTCCTTCCAAAGCCTTCCTGACTGAGAGCAGAGCCTGCTCCAGAAAATACTTCACATTGTAGTTTACGATGACTACAGAAAGCTTCATATAGGTGAAGAGATGTTAGACCGTTTGACGAATCTGGTATGGGATCCTTGCCTCAATGGATCTGCCTAAAGTAAATCCATCCGCATATTCAAGTTCTCCCCCGAAGGCCACTCCTCGGGCTATTGTAGAAATGTTTATTCCACTTTTCTCCAGATGTTTAGAAAGGAAAAAAATGGTTGTGTCTCCAGGAATCGTGGGGCTTACGGCCATGATCACTTCTTTCACTCCCCTACTATCGATCCTGGGTTTTAGATTCATGATATTCAACTGCTCCGGGCCGATCCCATCAATTGGAGAGATCAATCCACCTAAAACGTGGTATCTACCCCTGAATTGCCCTGTTTCTTCGATGGCCATAAGATCCCTTACATTTTCAACTACACACAACAATTCATCATTTCGGGCAGTATCCTTGCAAATTGAACATTCGATTTCGTCAGAAATATTGAAGCAATTGGAACAGATCTTTATTTGGGTCCTCATTTGGGCCAGGGCCCCACTGAACTGCTCGGTGAATTCCGTTGGTCGGTCGATCATGTGAAGAACTAGACGCAAGGCGGTCTTTTTGCCAATTCCCGGAAGGCTGGCAAAGGCCTCAACTGCTTCCTCGATGAGTTTGGACGAAATGTTCATTAAGTAAAGGTAAACAATCGAGCCTTATACTTGATTACCTAGGGTAATTGCCTGTGGCCATTTTAGAGGAAAGAAGAGTATGAAATTCTTTTTGGAATAATGGCTAAATTTGGCAGCTAATAAATGATCCTAAATTATGGCTGAAATAATCCGAATGCCCAGAATGAGCGATACCATGGAAGAAGGTAATATCGTGGGCTGGCTAAAAGAAGTTGGAGATGAAGTTGAGCCCGGTGATATCCTTGCCGAAGTGGAAACCGATAAAGCGACTATGGAGCTTGAAAGTTACTTTGAAGGCACATTACTGCATATCGGCATAAAAGAAGGTCCAGTACCCGTAAATGGTGTTCTGGCGGTTATCGGAGAAAAGGGAGAAGATTTTCAAGCCTTGCTTGATCAGGCAGAAGAGCCAGTAGAGGCCCCTGCTGAGGCGGTCCAGGCTCAAAGTTCGAATGGGCAGGGTCAACCAGTATCCACACAGGTTGCCGAGCCTGCCATGGCCACAGCGGCTCCCGCGGCTGCCAGTTCTTCGGATGCACGGATCAAGGCTTCTCCTCTTGCCAGAAATATGGCTCAGGATGAAGGAATAGACCTGGCTGCACTTGTTGGTTCTGGAGAAAATGGTCGGATAATCAAAAGAGATATCGAAGCAGCCATGACAAAGGGAGTATCAGCAAGCCCGGCAGCAGCTCCGGATACTGCGACATCTGCTGTACCAGCCTTTACTATGGCTACAGGAGAAGGGAACTTTCAGGATACACCTTTGAGCCAAATGAGAAAGATCATTGCTCGCAGGCTTGGGGAAAGTAAGTTTACTGCTCCCCATTTTTACTTGACTATGGAAATTGATATGTCCAAAGCCATAGAGGTGAGAAAATCAATCAATGAGGTTGCTCCAACGAAGATCTCATATAATGATATGGTGGTAAAAGCATCAGCTGCTGCACTTCAACAACATCCTGCAATTAACTCAAGTTGGTTGGATGACCGTATCAGAACAAATGGAAATATCAATATCGGAGTAGCCGTTGCGGTAGATGAAGGCTTATTGGTTCCTGTGATAAATCACGCCAATTACAAATCTCTTTCGCAAATAAACGTTGAGGTAAAGGAACTCGCTGGAAAAGCCAGGGAGAGAAAACTTCAACCTCAGGAAATGTCCGGAAATACTTTTACCATTTCTAATTTGGGCATGTTCGGAATAGATGAATTCACTGCTATCATAAACCCACCAGACTCTTGCATTCTTGCTGTGGGAGGAATTGCGAAAAAACCTGTTGTAGTTGATGGTGAATTGGCTGTCGGAAATATCATGAAAGTGACTCTTTCCTGTGACCACCGGGTCGTGGATGGAGCAACCGGAGCAAAGTTCCTTCAAACACTTAAAGGAATTCTCGAAGATCCGATCAGGATGATCGTATAACAGTTTAAAAAAACTAAAAGGGAAGTATGCTAATAAGACATACTTCCCTTTTTTAATTTCCCAGAATGAAAACTTTAGTGCTTGGAGCCAGCTTAAACCCAGCAAGAGCCTCTCATAGCTGCGTTTTACTTCTGGAAGATGCAGGCTTACCGGTTGAGGGTATTGGTCTTCGTGCTGGCAGCATTGGGCAACAAATCGTTAAAACCGAGCTTGACCAAATCCCCGAAATTCATACTGTATCTCTATACCTGGGGCCTCAAAACCAATCGGAAAGGGTTCAATCTTATATCCTTTCTCTGCATCCTACACGAGTTATATTTAATCCAGGCACAGAAAATCCTCAATTCATTAAGGAGCTAAGGGCAGCAGGGATCCAGATCGAAATTGGATGTGCCCTGGTAATGATTAAAACAAACCAGTACAGCATCCAATAAAAAAAGGGTCCCGGAAAATCCGGAACCCTTTTATATTTCTTAGGAAACTATTTTAGTATCCTGCTTCTTTATTACCTGAATATTTTGTTCCACTTCCAGAACCTGCAGAACCAACTCCGCAATCGGGTCGTCCCATGTCAGACTCAGTAGTAGCTACAGTAAACTCAACACGACGGTTCATCATGTTTGAAGAGTTAGTGTCAACCAGGTTGGTTTTTTCACCACCCCAGTTCAATACGAAACGGCTTCGATCGATACCATACTTAGTAACTAAGTAATCGATTGCAGCTTGAGCTCTGTTAAAAGAAAGAACATCATTGTAGCAATCTCCGGCTCTTCTATCAGTGTGGCCAGCAGCTACAACTCGTACACCAGGATTCAATCTCAATACAGTTGCTACGTTATGTAGCTTCCCATATTCAGAAGTCTTGATGGTGTATTTGTCATTATTGAAGTGGATCATCGG
>JABDJM010000115.1 GCA_013002475.1 Saprospiraceae bacterium
CCAATGTAGAGTACTGTTTAGAAGTGACGATTGTTTCTGATAATACCGGGGAGGAATGCACTAAGCGAAAATGTTATAGGTATAATTCACTCGTAGAAGAATGTAATGTTGAGGATTGTAGCACAGGTTGTGATGCTCTGAGTGGAGAGACTTTCGCAGAAGGTTCTGAAATTGCTCTTTGCGGTGGATTTACCATGGTATTGACCGAGAAGCCCAAGGGTGGGGCAGCCGGTCTGTCCGGTAATGGAATGATCCGGGTTCCGTGGTTGAATTCTGATATTAAGGTCTCCTTTTCGAATATCAAGGTTAATGCAGAAAATTTTGTTTGTGAGGGAGAAATTGTGTCTATACTTAATCCGGATGCCCCCACCTTCCCCAAAGAATATGCTATTAACAACGGGCTTTCCTGGACCAAGGGAATGGTTTGGAGCTTAAATGCTTGGTTGCATAGGTCTCGAAGAATTGGCCAGGCAGCCAGGTTAGTTAAGAGCCAAAAACAGCTTTCAGATGTTGACCTAAACAAGATAGCCCAGGATCAGTCCAAAGCCCTAACTCTTCCCATCGGGTGGTACAATAAGGACCAAAAGAAATATAGTGCGGCTTTGACTGAGATGAAATGGACACCTAATGGGGCCTTCTTTAATACTGCCATAAATTTCCCTATTAAGGCATTCGCATCAGGAAGCCTTGCTTTTCAAAAAAGTGATCAGCAGTTTACCTTATCTGGACCGAGATTTGGTCCTTCCGGAAAGGTGGAATTGTTAAATGAACAGGCCCTGCAATTGTCCAATCATGATGATGGTGATGATTATTGGATGATCTTCCATAAATCTGGAAATGGACACCAGGGGAACCATATCCGTTGGACAAACTGTGAGGGAGAATTTTGCCTCGAATCAGATATCTCTGTCGTTTTTCCGAGGAAAGCCCTTCTTCCAAAAGATTCCACCAAACAAAATGTGACCAGTAATATTCAAACTCAGATCTGTAATTGGGATGATTGGATAGCAGGTATAAGCCTGGATGATGCAATTATCCCTGGATCTAATGGAATGGAGCTTGCTGCAACGGATGTCTATTTTGACCATTCTATATCTGATGATCCTCCCAAATTTGCTTATCCTCAGCACCCCTTGATTGATCCAATTGATGAAGACCATGTCTTCATGGGTGTTTTCATTAGAGAGGCCAGGGTTACCACCCCCGATGAATTCCGGACCTTTGCAGATCCGGATCAAAAACCGTCGTTTGTCGGAAAAAACATGATCATCAGAAGTGGACTCTTTTCGGGCGTATTTGATGTCCAGAATATTATCCAATACCCAAAAGGCAACCTTTCCGATCTATCTATAAGCATGGACACCTTCCGAATGGTCTTCTATGAAAATACCCGGCTTGAATCCATGATCCGGGGAAAACTTCAGCTTCCTGTTACAAATGATAGTATTAGCAATGCAGTCGATTACAAGGCAATCTTTGGGACTACGACACTGGACACTGCGACCAATTTCATTTTTACTGTAACACCAAAAGACAAGATTCAGGCTACCATCCTTGGTGGGCCTGAGATGACCCTGGCTCAGAATTCTATTTTCGAATACAGAGTAGATAAAAATCAGATCACCGGTGACAAGGAGCAACTCACCAGGATGGACCTGCATGGCGAGCTGGACTTTTCCGATTTGTTGCTTCCAAGGGGCAACGGTACGGATGTACCTGTCAACATGAGCCTGGCCTTTCAGGGCATATCGTTTGATCGAAAAGTCAAAAAGGATCGTGACAACCGGGTTAAAAAGGACTCCGTCAATGCCGATTATGGGTTATGGTCATTCGCAAGCCCTCAAAAAAAAGCAGCAGAATTTAAGTTCAGTATCATTGAGCAGGAAATGGTCCAGGAACCGAAGCAGGGAACTGAACTTTTTAGAGGCGGGGTGAAGCTTGACGTTCTTTTTAACCTCCTGCCTGGAAAAGATAGGATCAGTTCAATTTCCGCCCGCAGTAAGCTCGGACTTTATGGAACGGTCGACCACCCCAGGTTTAAATGCCTAAAACCAACCTTCCATAAGATCACTGTAGATGATATCTATGTGAATGGCTCCTTTTCCTCTGTTTACGTGGATGGTCTCCTAAAGCTAAGAAATCAGGATCTTATCTATGGACAAGGATTTAGTGGGAATATCAATGTGGATTTCAAATGCCTTGAGATCAGTACCAGTGGATTAGTAGAATTTGGAAGCACAGATTATCACTATGGCGGGCAATACAAATACTTCAGGGCCAAGGCTGATCTCATTCTTCCACAACAATCAGGCATTGACATTTTGCCTGGAGTGCGATTGAGGGGTTTTGCCGGAGGTTTTGCACGGAATATGACCATGCAGAAGGAGATCAATAATGGAGTGGTGGATTACACTTTTGTACCTAGTCCTGGAAAAAAGAGCTTTACCGCCGGGATAAAATGTGCAAATCCCCTAAAAGAGGAAACTTACAATTTTGATGCTGATCTCACGGCCGAATTCTCTTCATCAAATGGTGTTTCCATGATGATGTTGGACACAGATTTTTGGGTCGGTGCAAAAATGAACACTTCCTCCCGAGCAAAATCAAAGATCAAAGGGAGCGCCGATGTGTTTTACGATTTTCCTGCGCGACATTTTAACCTTTCTGCCCTGGTGAATATAAACAAACCAAATGTCGTGATAGCCGAGGACCAAACCCTTACAGTAGATATTAGAGGTCGGGAAAAGAAATGGAAATTCATTTTTGGAACACCTCAACATCTTAATAGAGTGAGGGTCATGAACGTTGGAAATCTATACGAATACTTCATGTTCGGAAATGATATTCCAATGCCAGGGAATTTCACTCAACCTTTTATCGACGGGTACCGGTCAGTATTCCCCAGTTCTTCTCTTAGTGCAAGACCTCTAAGTAATCTTTCCTACGCCTACAAAGGCAGGGGAGTAGCCATGGGTCTTGGGATAAAGTTCAACGATTATGGGGAATTCAAGGCTTTGTTTCCTTGTCGCTATGAGCTTTCCGCAGGAGCTGAGGCTAATCTCAGCTATTTACAATATCCCAATTGTACTGGTATCAACCAGTGGAGATTTGCCGGGAGTCTGGGAATGTATGCAGGCATCGATTTTATGACAAAAGCCTTTGGAAGCTGGCGCAATGTTGCAAATATTCGTGCAGGAGCATATATATATGGCCAGTTTCCAAACCCCTTTTATGCTAACGGTGCCTTTGATGGACAGATCCGCCTCCTTCAGAAAAGAAATGGAGAATATCGGGTGAACTTCTCCATTCATCGGGATTTTGAAAAAGGCCAATACTGCGG
>JABDJM010000119.1 GCA_013002475.1 Saprospiraceae bacterium
CTGAAAGGTTTTGGACTGCCAGATCATGATTTTTTTCCAGGTACCAAATGAACCCCAACCTGTTCTTTGCCTCGGCAACACCCAGATCATCCTTCATCTGATTGCGAAATCTTAGTTCCTCCAGAAAACACTTTCCGGCATTTGTATAATCGTACTTACTTTGATAAGCATACCCCTTCATGGCTTGCAGGTCTGCAAGTATAGACTGTGAGGGCTCAGAAACGGAAATCATTTCCGCATCCTGTATATACACTTCAGCCTCTTGGATCTTACCCTCTGATAATAAGGCAATTGTAAGTTGCTTAAGAATCGTAACTTTTTCTTTGCCCTGTTTTGCAGCCACCATGTGTTTCAATTGGTCGATGCTTGGTTGGTTTGACCCATCCATTGGGATCAGGTAGATTGAAAACACCAGTATCCCTAATAGAATCTTCTTCATTTGCTTGTTTTTGATAGGTCGATAAAGCTTTATCCCTCTTAATCTGCAAATACGGTGCCGAGCTACCCGATTTTTAAGAAGTCACCATTCCTTCAAAACCCTTTATTTCCTTAGGCTCGGCCTGTAAATTGTTATAATTGCATCAGTCAAAATTCACACAGTCAAAAGTCATTCGATGTTTCGCTCAAAATCATTTGGTGAATACCTTGACCTGCATGTGGTCTACGCAGAAAATCTTCTGAAGCTTAGAAAGATCTGTTTGGATTCAGGACTAGAGGAAACCATGAAGTGGGGAATGCCCACCTATTGCTACGAGGGTAAAAATGTGATCGGACTTGGTGCCTTTAAGAATTTCCTTGCCATCTGGTTTTTTCAAGGAGTCTTCTTATCAGATAAAAAAGGTGTACTTCGGAATGCCCAAAAGGGAAAAACGAAAGGAATGCGATCCTGGCAATTTGAAAAGGGGGGGAAAATTGATGTTAGAGGTGTGAAGGGCTATGTTAGGGAAAGCATAGAAAACCATAAGAAGGGGCTGAAGGTCAGCCCGAGCCGAAAGAAGACGGTGAGCCTCCCCAAGGAGATGAAAAATGCATTTAAGAAGGACCTCAAATTAGAGTCAGCCTTTAAGGAATTCACACCCGGGAAGCAAAGGGAATTTGCTGATCATATTGCAGAAGCTAAACGAGAAGCTACCCGAATAAGACGGCTAAATAAATGTATTCCTATGATTCTTTCAGGAGTGGGGTTGAATGATAAGTACCGTTAGGCTTTTATCGCTTCAGGAGCCTTCACCGGGACGATCCAATCAAACTCATCCGCCTTTTTCTGCGAGCGGATACCATTGATCTCATTTCTGAGGAAGTTGGCCACCTTTTGTTTTTCAGGAACAGGAAGCTTAAGAACATTGTCTTTATACTTGATCCTGTCGATATTGGCAACTACCACTGCTGTTCCAGCGCCAAAAGCTTCCTGTAGAAGTCCATTTTTGCTGGCTTTTACAATTTCGTCAATGGTAATTGGTCTCACTTCGATCTTGTAACCAAAAGAATCAAGAATGGCAAGCAAGCTGTCCCGGGTGATTCCCTTCAGGATTGCACCATCGGTAGCTGGAGTGATTACGACATCATCAATTACAAAAAACAAATTCATGGTACCGGCCTCCTGGACATACTTATACTCTTTTCCATCTAACCATAATACCTGATCATATCCTTTTTGCTTTGCTAATTCAGTAGGTAATAGAGATCCGGCATAATTTCCACAGGCCTTCGCCTCTCCTGTTCCTCCTACTGCTGCACGCACATAGAATTCTTCCGCCACAAGACCTATAGGCTTTGGATAATAGGGTCCTACAGGTCCGGTGAATATGACAAACTTATAAGTATCTGATGGTCCGACCCCAATGTACTCTCCGTTGGCGAACATAAACGGGCGAATATAAAGAGCACTACCCTCCGCAGGTGGAATCCATTTTTGATCCAAGCCCACAATCGCGTGAATTGCTTCAACGAAAACATCCTCAGGAAATTCAGGCATAGCCATTCTCCTTGCAGAGGCATTGATACGTGTTGCGTGCATCTCTGGTCTGAAAAGCAAAGGGTCACCTGAATAGCTTTTGGTGGCCTTCATCCCTTCAAAAATGGATTGTCCATAATGGAGAGCCAGACAGGCAGGATGGATTTGAATCGGGCCAAACGGGACTATTTGAAAATTGCCCCATTCTCCATCCTTATAGTCAGCAGTGAACATATGGTCGGAAAAGATTTTCCCAAACGGGATGTTATCAAAGTCAACTTCCGATATCTTAGAATTTTCGTTTTTGGTGATTTTGAATTTGGTATCCATCAGGGTATCTTTAATTTAATGCAATTTACTGATTTTTAGTCAAAAATTTTCTTGCGGCTATATTTTTGAACCTACAGGTATGTTTAATTCTATATTTTGAATATTTACAAAATAAAATACTGACAAAGCGCTTATGGACATTCTACTTTATCAACAAGACAACTTTGGAAATGTTGCAGAGGTCCAGGACCCTGACAACCCCAATGGGCTATGCATCGTCTTAGGGGAAACCGAAAAGACAAAAGAGTCTTTAGATCTTCTTGAAAAAATCTGTACGGCCGCCAATATGAGTCTTGCAGAAGCTTATGTGGTTTCCATCTCTGGGGATGCCCGATCATCAATGATCGAATGGGTTAATTGGGGAAAATGTCAGCAAATCTGGTTTTTGGGGATTGATCCTAAGCATATGGGTATCCATTTTTCCGTTGAAAAGTATTCTCCCAAACAAGCAGGAGGCAAATCGATCATCTTCAGTGATCCATTATCTGAGTTGCTCGAAAACACCGAAGCAAAGAAAAAGCTTTGGGCGGCTATCAAAACAGAGCTTCATGGAGAGTAAAACGAAGATCGTATTTGCGACTGGCAACCCTAACAAACTAAAAGAGGTCAGGGAAATGCTTGGGGAGTCTGTTGAGGTATTGGGTTTGACAGATATTGGATGTACCGAGGAAATCCCGGAAACCTCCCCCACTATTGAAGGAAATGCGATCCTGAAGGCTCAATATGTAAAAGAGAATTACGGTTTGGATTGTTTCAGTGAAGACACAGGATTAGAGGTAGAGGCTTTAGATGGTCAGCCTGGTGTTTTTAGTGCCAGATATGCTGGACCTCAAAAGGACTCTTCTGACAACATGAAACTTGTTTTGGACAAGCTACAAGATCAGGAAAACCGGTCTGCCAGATTTAAAACGGTAATAGCTTTGATACAGGGATCAAAACTGGAAACTTTCGAAGGAATCATCAACGGACACATAACCATAAACCCAAAAGGTGAAAAGGGATTCGGCTACGACCCAATATTTCAGCCAGAGGGATACGAACAAACATTTGCAGAACTAAACAGAACAGAAAAAAATGAAATAAGTCATAGAGCACGTGCAGTTAGGAAGTTGGTAAAATATCTGCAGGGCTCTAACGGTTATACATAAGCAAGGAGGAAAACTCCACCAACTTTTAACGGCCGATTTTGGCAAAAAAGCAATTGAATGGTTACTAACCTGCAGATGCAAAGCCTACTGGATCTTGATACCATCCAGGCGGCTATCGCTGGAAAGAGACAAGCTCAGGAAGCACTTTATGTACAGTATAGTCCAACAATGTTTGGGATATGCCTAAGATATGCTTCCGATTATCACAGCGCAGAGGACATTTTGCAGGAAGGTTTTGTAAAAGTTTTTAAAAACCTGGATAGATTTCGCGGAGATGGTTCTTTTGAAGGATGGATGAAAAGAATTTTTATCAACACATCAATTGAATTCTACAGAAAAGCGGTCAATAAAAGGAAGATCATTGAAATGGATTCTGTGTATGACCAGGGATCAGCTCCATTGGCTCTGGATAATCTTGCAGCGAAGGACATTTTAAAGATCATTCAAAAATTACCCAACGGGTATCGAACCATATTTAACCTTTACGCCATTGAAGGATACACGCATAGAGAGATCGGTGCCATGCTAGGGATTTCGGAAGGGACCTCAAAATCCCAATTAGCGCGCGCCAGAGAAGCGATCAGGATGAAGATCCAAACCCAAAACGTCTAAACATGAAAAAAACAAATACACCAAATACCTCCTCCAAGAGACCTCTGACTGAAAACAGTGGCCCGGGCATCCCGGCACCTGAGGGTGGTCAGAATCCGGACGAGCTAACCGATCTTGAGTCTTTGTTCAAGACCAAACTGGAAAGTTTTACCGAAACCCCTTCCGAGGAAAACTGGGCTCCCATTCAGCAAAGAATTCCATTGAGTCTGAGTTTGCATCGGCAATTAACCACCTGGAGTAAAATCGCTGCCGTTTTGGTAGTTGGTCTTTTTGTGAGCATGCTCATTAATATCTACACCAATTCTCCGAAGGAATCGGAAATGGTCAAAGGACCGGAAATGTTTCCCGTCATCAATCAAGGCCCAAGTGATTTTGTGCTGGACATTGACCAAAATTCAAGCTCCAAAAAGGATTCTGAGAAATTCAGCGCCCAAAAATTATTGGATGACGAAGGCTCCCTTACCCTGGGTCCTAATGAACCATTGGAAGCTTTAGCGCCACTGGAGACCAAATTCCCGGAAGAGCTGACCGCTGCCGGCAATCCTCTGGATCAAAAACTCCGTGAAGCAGGCCAATTGGGAAATATTCCCTTGCACAACCAAAAACCTACAGAGGAGGAAATGCTCAGCCTCAGTCCACAAGAAGACTTGAAAAGTCCGAACAAGAAAAACTAAGAAATTATCATTGTTGTGCTTTGGTGAATGTCGTTTTCATAAATTGAGAACGACATTCTATTTTTAGAGCATGGCTGTACTCCGCATTTCCAACCTTTCCAAATCATATGGCTCCGTTCAGGCGGTCCGGGATCTCACTTTTGAAGTCCAGCCAGGAGAGGTAATGGGCTTGCTTGGCCCTAATGGAAGTGGGAAGACCACTACCCTGGGAATGGTCCTCGGAGCAATAAGACCAGACCAGGGAAGTTTCCTTTGGTTTGAATCAGGCTCGGGGCATAAGGAACGGAATAAGATCGGCTCCATATTGGAAAGCCCTAATTTCTATCCCTATCTGAGTGCCAAGGATAATCTCAAAATATTTTGCAGGATCAAAAGATCCTCATTTGATGAGATTCCTGAACTACTGAATATGGTGGGTTTGCATTCCAGAATGAATTCCCCCGTAAGGACTTTTTCACTTGGCATGAAGCAAAGGCTAGCATTGGCTGCTGCCCTGGTGGGTGATCCGGAAGTATTGGTGCTGGACGAACCAGCCAATGGTTTGGACCCCCAAGGAATCGCAGAGGTTAGGAC
>JABDJM010000202.1 GCA_013002475.1 Saprospiraceae bacterium
GTGTGGAAGATCATCCGGATTACCATAAGCCAACAGACGATTATGAAAAGATCAATGAAGACTTTTTTATTGAAGTCGTTAAGTTGATTATTGAAACCGTAAAGATTGCAGATCTGGAGATTGATTGAAATCTAATATGAAGAAGGTAGTCCTATCATACTATTTACTGCTGTTCTCCTTTGGTCATACTATTGGACAAAAAAAGGCAGTATTTATCATTCTGGATGGGATCCCTGCAGATGTAGTTGAATCAGTGGATACCCCAACCTTAGATGAAATTGCTAAGAACGGAGGGTATTCCAGGGCTTATACCGGTGGAATTGCTGGTGGCTATTCTGAAACACCAACGATCTCAGCTGTGGGATATAACAGCTTGCTCACTGGAACATGGGCTAATAAACACAATGTCTGGGGGAACGGTATTAAAGACCCAACGTATAATTACTGGAATATTTTCAGGGTCGCTAAATCTGCAAATCCCGCATTAAAGACCGCGATCTTTTCGACCTGGCTGGATAATCGTACCAAACTTGTTGGGGAAGGTCTCGAAAAGGCCGGAAATGTTAAAATCGATTTTGCATTTGACGGCTTTGAGCTTGATACAATAAGATTCCCTCATACAGAGGATCGTAGGTATATTTTCAATATTGATGAATTGGTTTCAAAAGAAGCTGGAAAGTATATTCTAGAAAAGGGGCCTGATCTATCCTGGGTTTATCTTGAATTTACTGATGATATGGGACATCGGTATGGAGACGGCCCTGAGATGTATGATGCTGTTGAGAAGGCAGACATTCAGGTAAAAAGGATTTGGGAATCCATCAAAATTCGAGAGAAAGAATTTGGGGAAGACTGGATGATCCTGATCACTACAGACCATGGTAGGGATAAAACAACTGGTAAAGGACATGGTGGCCAATCCGAAAGGGAAAGAACCATATGGATGGTTACCAATTCCACAAAACTCAATAAAAGCTATTATCAAAAACCAGCCATGGTAGATATTATGCCTTCTTTGCTTACACACATGGAGATCCAAATCCCTGTGGAAATAAAAAAGGAAATAGACGGCACCTCCTTTGTCGGACAAATTTCCGTAAAAGATGTGAATGCAACCATGCATGGTAATAGGCTGAAATTGAATTGGACAAATTATGCTGACCAGGGATCTGCAAGGATCTTTATGTCCAACTCTAATAATTTTAAAGAGGGAGGGGATGACAGTTATCAGGAAATTGGCAAATGTCATTTATTGCCGGCTACATGTGAGTTGGATTTACCTCCGACCGAAATTGGATTTTTGAAAATCCTTATGCAAGTAGATGAAGAATTTTGGAATACCTGGTTAATTAACAAATAGAAATTTGGAGTGATAGTAGAGGTATCAATGGAAAATCGTTTTCGGAATATTAGGGTCTTTTTGTGGCTCACAATTGCTTGTTGCTCTATTGCTTTTTCTTCAAATGCTCAGAATATGGCTTTGGAAAAGGTTAAAGAGAAGATGGGGATCTATCATGTCAATTTTCCCCAGGAGAAGGTCTATGTACATCATGATAAGCCACATTATGTACTCGGGGAGCAAATATGGTTCAAAGTCTACCTTGTCAGCGCCATTTTGCATGATCCTCTCACACCCAGTCAACAAGTAACTGTAGAACTGATTGATCCCGGTAATGTGGTTTTGTCGACCTCAACAATAAGAATCGAGGATGGAGGAGGAAATGGGGATTTTAGACTTGGAGCGGATTGGGAGACAGGCAAATATCTGATTCGAGCGTACACAAACTATCAAAGGAATTTTGAAGAGCCATTTTTCTTTGAAAAGGAAATCCGTGTTTATAATGCATACACTTCTATTGGAGAAGGTAGTGTCAGCGATCAGAATGATGTTCTCGAAGAGCCAGGGAATGATTCTTCTATGTCTGAAACTGATTTAAACGTATTATTTTTTCCCGAGGGAGGAGATTTGGTAGCAGGGATAACCACAAAAGTTGCGGTTAATGCCATTAACAAGCAATTTGAGGGAGAAGCTCTCCAGGGGTCGATAGTTACATCTTCGGGCACAATTGTGTCTCGGTTCAGCACTCATAAAACAGGCTTAGGGGTCTTTAAGTTGATTCCAGAATCTGGAGAAACGTATTCAGCAAATGTTTCTTATCAAGGGGAAGAGTTGAGTTTCAAGTTGCCACAAGTAAAAGACATTGGCTACTCCCTGTCAATTACTGAAAATGCAGATACACTCACCATTTTAGCTTCTTCAAATTCCCCAACCGGATTGGCGGGTACCTTTGTGGTTGGCCATATTCGAGGACAGTTAATTGGGTTTGTGGATGGTCTATCAGGACCCAAAAGTATGTTT
>JABDJM010000208.1 GCA_013002475.1 Saprospiraceae bacterium
TTACAGACCTGAGTACCGGTACTATGCATATGACTTCTTTTTTGACAATTGTTCCAGCCGGATCCGGGACATATTTGAAAAACTATTTTCAGAGGAGGTCATTAGCAGCCAATCTAATCAAGTGTCAGAAGTCTCCTTTAGGCAACTGCTTGACTATTATTTAACAGATAAGCCTTGGTCCGATTTTGGGATCGACCTGATCCTTGGGCAACCTTCGGATGAGCCTGCGGATTTTCGGCAGCAAATGTTTTTGCCTGATTATTTGAAAGACAATCTTGAGAATTCTAAAACAACGAACAGAAGCATAGTTCTGGAAAAGCCAAAAGTCATTTATGCATTTCCCCGATCAGGCGAGAAGATCCCTCTTTACTCTAAACCCATCTTCTGGACCCTACTACTATTTGGGATGGCCTTACTGATGACCTTTAATGGAAAAAATCAGAAGTGGGTACGCTATGTGGATGTATTCCTGTTTGTCCTTTCGGGTTTAGCCGGGGCCTTGTTTTTGTTTATGTGGTTGGGCACCGAGCATCAGGCATGTTATGCCAATTGGAATATGCTTTGGCTATTTCCGGGAAACATTATCATGGCCTGGGCGCTTCGCAAGCCCGCCCTTTCCAAGGAGGTTAAAACTTATTTCGGAGCTATCGCCGGCTTGATTTTTATTTGCATCACCTGCGGATGGTTTTTGCCTCAGCAATTTCATATTGCTTTTTATCCGCTAATGGCGACATTCTTCCTTCGGGCGATCTGGAGGATTTTGGAACCCATGAGCAAAGCTTAACCCTTCAACCGGAAGCCCACTCCATGGATATTCTCAATGGCCACATCAGGGTCAGCCTTCAGATACTTTCTTAGTCTGGAAATAAATACGTCAAGGCTCCTCCCCAAAAAGTAATCATCATCACCCCAGATCCGGGTAAGGATATCAGATCGTTTTAGGATCTCCCCCTTATTTTGAGCCAGTAGTGCAAGTAAATCGGCTTCGCGCTGGGTAAGCGTCTTGCTACCAGCCTCATGATCTAGTTGAAGATTTTTAAGGCTAAATTCGAAGCTACCGATCTTGTAGGATTCTGGCTTTTCAGCTTGAGAAAAATTCGATCTGCGCAGGAATATCTCAATCTTCAACATGAGTTCCTCGATGCTAAAGGGTTTAGTCAAATAATCATCGGCGCCAAGCTTTAAACCATGGATCTTATCCTCTTTTAGGGACTTTGCCGTTAAAAATATTATCGGGACCTCCCGGTCAAATTTTCTTATTTCTTTAGCAATGGAAAAGCCATCCACTCCTGGGAGCATCACATCCAAAATACATAGGTCAAATTTGTCCCTTCCCACGGCCTGCAAAGCTTCCTTGCCATCACTGTAATGGGTAATCTGATATCCCTTTAGCGCAAGATTATCCCGCGTGACAAAACTCAAGCTTTCATCATCCTCTACGTATAATAAGTGTGCCTTCATGAACTTTGATTGAATTGTAAAGGCTTAAGCCAATTGAAAAAGGACCAACTCCTTTCGACCGTTGGTTTTTTCATGGAAATGGAAATTTCTGTTCCCTTTCCCTCTTTGCTTTCCAGTGCCACTTTCCATCCATGTGCCTTGCAAATGCTTTTAATGTAAAACAATCCTAGACCAAAACCCTTGACATCATGGACATTGCCTGTTGGAATACGGAAAAACTTTTCAAATACCCGTTCCTGATACTCCTCCGGTATTCCCGGGCCTTCATCCTTGATGGAAACTTTGAAAAGTTTCTCCTCCTCATTTAGTGAAATGTCAATCTTTGGTTCACCGGGCGAATATTTCATCGCATTATCGATGAGGTTGAAAAAGATATTCAAAAGATGTGTTCGATCCGCCTCAATTTGGATCTGTTTGGTGGGAAGATGCAAGGTTAGTTCGCCTCCCAATTTTTCCAGTTTAGGTTCTGCATTGCGAATAACATCCTGAAGGAGATCATTAAGATTTACTTCCTCAAGATTCAATTGTATGGTATCCCTTTCGATCCTGGCAATTTGAAGAACCTTCTCAACCTGTTCATTCAACCGCTGATTCTGTTCGGTAATGATACCCGCATACCGTTTTAGCCGGGGGTCTTCACGGATTAGATCTGAGTTTTCAAAAACGTCAGCAGAAATCTTTATCGTTGAAATAGGAGTCTTAAACTCATGAGTCATGTTGTTGATGAAATCCGTCTGCATTTCTGAAAGACGACGTTGACGAAGGATCACTAACATAGAGTACATGAAAAAAGCTATGGTAAGAAAGAGGATGACTGAAAAGATCACGACCAAATTCATGCTCGCAAGCAAGAAGCTCACTCGCTTTGGAAAGCGAACACCAAAGTAGTAATCCAGGTCAGCATACTTGGGGAGGTCTTCCCGTGGGATCTCATCCAGGCTTTCTTTTGAAAAACTGATCAGCTCTCCATAGACCATTTGATCGCTGGAACAATTGTAAATGCCGTATTCAAAATCTGTTTTAAGGGCACGCTCTTCAAACTCAGTCTTTAGATAGTGCTCCAATAGATTTGCATCTATCTCCTCGTTGATATTTACAATGAAATAATTTGAAGTACGCTGGGTTACCAGATTTTGGTTTGGTAATACACTTCCGTTGATCCGGGCAAGCTTTCTGGCTACTTCGATCAGAGCCGTACTCGCTGTTTGGTTAAATTCCTTTTCCTTGATATCCAGTGTCTGGAGAACCCAATATGTCTGTATTCCCAATATGCCGATGATAGCAATGGCTCCAAGAATGATGACTCGTCGTATCGTACTATTCTTCAAGGATTTAGACTATTTCCATACAAATAACGTAGAATTCTACCTTGAAGGAAAGGGCTTAACGACTTATTAACAGCAATTATATTGTTTGACAAGGGTTTGATTGAGCAGGAATAGTTTTTGAATGGAACATACCAAGTAAATCCTGATCATGCTCCACAAATGCTTAGTACTACTGTTTATCATTTCGTTTTCTTCCTGTCAGGGCAAAATGGGTTCTGGCTCAGAAAAGCATGTTGACACGAATTGGCAATTAACTATTTCCGATGGGATCAATATTCATCATCCTTCTGATTGGGTAGTTGATCTGTCCGGAATTGATCAAACTCTTTTCATCCTTCATAAACCCCTAAGTCAAGGTGACGATTTTGCTGAAAGTATCAGCTTGTCAAAACACCCGACCCCAATTGAGGGACTTAGTGTAAAAGAGCTTGGCATTCTATTTTCAAATCAGGTTACTCAACTTTATCAAACGTCTACCATTATCGAACATAGGCTTGTCAAGAA
>JABDJM010000209.1 GCA_013002475.1 Saprospiraceae bacterium
ATACAGACCTCGTGGAAACGGGCTGATATCAAAGGTCTTTCCAGAATTCACCGCGAAATTGGCTAACTCTCTGCCAAGCAGATTGTATAGCGTAATTGATTCGACTCCTTCCGGTCCATCAAGTCTGAAATAATCAGAAGCCGGATTTGGAAACACCTTTAACTGAGCTACCTCCAATTCATTAAGGGACGAAGGAATAGGGTTTCCTACAATAGTAATTTCATAGCTTCCAGTAACGGTATTATCCGGATTTCCCTCCTCTGTAATTTTTACTGAATAGGTGCCCACTCCTGGTACAGCCCCCTCCAGCATGGTGAGGTCACCGCTTGGATAAGCATGTACATCCATAATGCTGGACTCTCCCGGGTTCAATTCGAAAGTGGCAAAAGTCGTCCCTGGATTGTAACAAAAGTTTACATCACAAACGGCGGCTGCCCATTGATCAGGCATGGTATCTACCGTTAGCACCCATCTAAATGTTGCCGCCTCAGTTCCATTATAGGTAAGGGTGGCATGAGCTGACACATCCTTTGGATTCGTAGAAATATCATCCAGGTCTGCAGACCCAGTGGCCATAGGAGGTTCTAGCACCAGTGTTACCTGGCTAAAAAGACTAATGGTGCAAAAAATGGAAAGAGAAAGGAGTATAGCTTTTTTCATATTAAACGGATATCCGATAAAATTACGAAATCTAGGGGAGGGTTGCCTGGCCAGGTATGCAAATTGTAGCACAGCAAGCAAAATGGGGGAGCCGATTGGCTCCCCCTGCTTACTATATAAAGGTCTTACTTAATTATCTGTAGTTGCTTAGCAATGAAATCATTGGTTCCCACTTGAATAACAAGCGTGTAAGCACCAGCGCTTAATTGCCCTACTTCAAGGGTTAAGCTCTGATTTCCTATCATTTCACCGTAAGATTTTTGCCATACATTCTGGCCTAATTGATTATAGACCATAATGTTTACATCCTTCCTTTCCTCAAGAGCAAAAGTCAATTGAGTATTGTCCTTTGCAGGGTTCGGGAAAAGATTGAATTCCTGAATAGAAGAAGGCTCTTCATTTCCTGTAAACATTCCTTCGATATCAACATTCGCTGCATTGTGCACAGCTCCCGTTTCGGTGTCAGTAACTAGGAATGCAAGGTGAAGGTGCTCAGGATTCCAGGCTGGATCAATATCAATACTCATTGTTTGAGTGTACGTTTGTCCATCTGCAACCATAGTAGGGATATCACCAGGCATTCCGGCCCAGCCACCGATCAATGCGCGGCTAACATGATTGTAAACCATTTGATCAGCCGGAACAGGGTTTGGAAGAGATTCGAAACCGCCCATAACTCCATTTCCGCCACCAGCATAAGCATTTGCCTGTGCATAATCAGACCCTGTACCAGTAATACCATCTTCGATCACAATTACACTAAAAGTGAATTGACGATCAGTTACAGTAGTATAAAAGTCAGTAGTAAGGGTAACATCGATCTTATCTTCATCGGTTACAAACTGAGCAGATCCAGAAATGTTCGCAGGGCTTACTGCTGCCAAACGACCAGCGATCTCAGTAGGCAGGTCTGATGGATCAATGAAATACGAACGGTCCACGGCTACACTGGGGTAGCCTGGAAAACCAGAAATAGTAGGAAGGTTAGAGTCATGCTCTGACACTACCATTGGATCTGCGTTATGAACTGCAATGGCTACAAAGTCATCAGGATACTCTGCTACCATTTGGTTCATAAATACTTCTCCTCTTGGGCACCAAGGGCACCATGTTCCAGTCGCCTCTTCACCAACCATCCTTCTTGGGAAAGTTGCTGCTACAGTGGAAACCAATGAGGAAGCATTATTGTCTTCCATGTCCATGTCCTCTGCTCCGTTAGGATTCAAGGCTTGAACACTAACCGTGTACTCGTTGGCACCTGCCGCGTTGAATTGAGTTGAGTGAGTGAAAGTAGATGATCCAAATGTTGCAACAGAAAGACCCATGATCGTTTCAGTGTACTCGTTGGTACCGTCAGACCAGGTTACATCCACAGATGTAAGTTCCTCCATTCCAAGATTGGTAATTGTGCCTGAAATATCAATTCCTTCACCTGCCTTAGCGAATCTATCAAGGGCAAATCCACCCAATAGAACATCTCTGGTCAAAGGATTGATGACCAACATGTCATCAAGACTCCATCCGTAATTCCATCCTCCACCGTCATCATAAACGAAAGAGATGAGGATCGTTTCACCAATGTAGGCATCCAATGATACCTGGATGTTTTGCCAATCCTGACCGCCAATAGAGTTGTAGAGCTCAGTCCAGTTAGCTCCATCGTCAATGGAGACCATTACTTTTCCGTACTCATCCGCACCGTAATCCCCGTCCACGAAATATCCCTGGAACAATAACTGGGCAGCACTGACCATGGTGAGGTCAAGGGGAGTCGAAGTGATAGCAGCATCGTTTGCTGGGGTTCCACTAGGACCTGCGGCATCATCATTATAGGTAATATAAACAGAGTGAGGTCCTGGATTGTAATAGGTACTTGCCGCAATAGAGACATCACCTATTTGCCAGCCCGCATCGACAGTCCATCCTGCAAGGGGTGTGGCTGATTCAAAGTTTTCCTTGACAATTTTCTGGGCACCAGCAATGGAAATCCCACAGAAAATGGCCAAGGCCATCATGTAAATTTTTTTCATTTAGAAGACCTTTAAGATTGATTAAAAAAAATGGTAATAATTAATTCCCAAAAGAAGTTTGCTAAAATACACAGAATTCGTAAAAACAGCGCCATGTAACCTGTATCCACAGTACAATTGCGGGTAGCTGACAATTTGGCTATCAAAAGCGTATTATCATTGTATTCTCAACGGTTTCCGAAGATCTTCTGAGGAACTCGCATTAATGGAAGAACTACCCTATTTTCGTTATTAAATGCATCTGAATTGAAAGGGATCTGTACTATTCTCATCCTCATGGCTTCCTGGCACTTTATGGCCCTAAATGCTCAACCCCGGAGCCAGGAGATCATAGTGCCAGATGTGATTCTGGAGGATATTGATGGAAATACCTACGATGTATATGAGATCCTTTCCTCTGGTAAATCCATCGTGTTTGATTTCTTCGCCACCTGGTGCGGTCCCTGCTGGGAGTACCACCAGGAAGGCTCCTTGCAGAATATCTGGGAAACCTATGGCCCCCAGGGATCAGACCAGATCATGATCTTTTATATCGAATCTGACCCCGGAACTCCAAATTCAGATCTTAGCATGGCCTCTTATACCAGCTATGGAAACTATCTGGCCAACTCCCCTTACCCGGTTATTGAAAGCCATCAACTCGGTAACCTATTTGAGATCTCACATTACCCGACCGTCCTTTTTGCCTGCCCAAACAAAAGGATGGCAGAGGTGGGTCAATTGAGCCTCGAGGATGCAGACTATTTGATCAATGGTGGCTGCCCGGGCACAATATTAGAAGATAACCTTGAGCTGTTATATTTCACAAATGATCTGAGTCCTGCTTGTAAGGAACAGGAAATACTACCAACTATCAAAGTCCAGAACCTGGGTGCAAATCTCATTAAAGAGTTGGACTTCAGCTTTTTCCTCAACGAAGAAGAAGAGTCCGGCCCATTTTCCTATGATGTATGGCTACAACCCTTCGAAACGATGGAAATCGCTTTTGGGCCTTTTGATATTTCTCAGACGACTTCGTTTCAGGTCGACATAAATAATGTGAACGGTGAGGATGATCTGCATCCGGACCAGAACAGCATTCAAATGACCAAGGAATGGCCAAAAACTTATAACAACCAAATTATTCTTGAGATCGACACAGATGAATATGGCGATGAGACAAGCTGGGAGTTATGGGATGAACAAGACAACATGTTAGCCTCGGGTGATGGTTATGCTTCCAATACGATTACTGCAGAAAACATTACGTTGATTAATTCAGGTTGCTATCAACTCAAAATGATCGATAGTTACGGAGACGGGATGTGTTGTAATTATGGCGAGGGGAGTTATGTCCTCAAAACCAATGATGGTCAAGTTTTGCTTAGCGGATCAAGATTTCTGGAAGAGGAAACCGGATCCTTTGAATTTGACCCGAATCTGGTTGCTACTTCGGAGATACGCCCTACCACAGATCTTTTTGTCTTCCCGAATCCAAGCGGTGGTCTGGTTACCATTGAAGGCCTGCCGGGGGAGAAAGAAAGTCAATTCGTGATTTATGATTCTCAGGGAACCCGAATATTTACGACATCTGGTTCTGGTCCAACCTTCAACTTGGATCTTTCAGAACTGGTAGACGGTTACTATACCATCCAGGCATTTTCCAAGGGCCTTAGTCAAACAACCCCTCTCATCATCCTGAAGTAAAGAAGGGCCGAAGACGGTTTGTACCTTTATTCAAAGTTTATTTCCTGCAAAGAATTTATTCCTGCTAATTTGAGACAAACTATCTGTGATGCATGTAGTCATTCTGGGTAACGGTATTAGTGGGATCACCGCAGCCCGGTTTCTGCGCAAACTAGGTGATCATCAAATTACCGTGGTCTCATCGGAGACAGAGTTCTTCTATTCGAGAACCGCTCTGATGTATATCTACATGGGCCATATGCGGTTTGAGGACACAAAACCGTATGAAGATTGGTTTTGGAAAAAAAACCGGATCAATCTGAGGAACGCACATATTCAATCCATTGATTTTTCGGGAAAAAAGTTGATCCCTGCTTCGGGGGAGTCGATCAGCTATGACAAATTGATCCTTGCTACCGGCTCCGCCTCAAACAAGTTTGGTTGGTCCGGCCAGGACCTGCAGCGAGTCCATGGATTATATAGCTATCAGGATCTGGAGGCCATGGAAAAATATTCCGCAGGATTAAAAAGAGCGGTGATCGTGGGAGGCGGGTTGATCGGAATTGAAATGGCCGAGATGTTTCACTCAAGACATATTCCGGTTACCATGTTGGTCCGAGAAAAAAACTATTGGAATAATGTGTTGCCAGCGGAAGAGTCTCGAATGGTTAGCCGGCACATTCTTGAACATGGCATCGACCTTAGGTTGTCCGAAGAGTTGAAAGAAATCCATGACAATGGGCAGGGTGAGGCATGTGCTATCACCACCAAGTCCGGTGCCAAAATTGATTGTGGGTTCGTTGGCCTTACAGCGGGTGTCCATCCGAATATACACTTCCTTAAGGACGACGCCCTTGAAATAGACCGAGGTATTCTCGTTGATAAAAATTTACAAACCAACCTTGAGGATGTATATGCCATTGGTGATTGCGCACAACAAAGGGAACCACTTCCTGGGCGGCGAAGCATAGAAGCGATCTGGTATACCGGAAGAATGATGGGAGAGACAGTAGCCCACAACATCATGGGAAATCCCACAGCTTATGATCCGGGAATATGGTTTAATTCTGCCAAGTTCCTGGATATCGAATATCAGGTTTATGGCCAGGCACCTAACCGTCTACCGGATGAAATGGATACCCTTTATTGGGAACACTCAGACGGTAAAGCTTCGATCCGAATCAACTATCATAAATATCAGGGGCAGGTCCTTGGGTTTAACCTGATGGGCATCCGATACAGGCATGAGGTCTGTGAGAAATGGATTCGTGATAAAAGGCCTGTCGAAGAGGTACTACAAGATCTGGGGCTAGCCAATTTTGATCCTGAGTTTTTTGAGGAGTATGAAGAAAAAATGATAGAGCTGTACAACCAAAAGACGGGTAAAAAGCTACAACTGAAAAGTAAACGAGGGCTCAGCAAAGTATTGTCCTTCCTAAAAACCTAAACCAAACCGGATGCACATATTGGAAAAGTTGGGCCTGAGTTTGTTTTTGATCGCTATGGTGATTTTTACCCTGAGTCTGGGAATGGACAGCTATACCCTGACCGAATCGAGCCTTGATGTAGGCAACAGGTTTCACCAAAAAGCCATTATGGCTGCCTCCTCCGAAATCGGACTTCTTGAAGAACCTGTCAAAAGCAAATTCCAATTCATTCGGCAGCTGAACAAGGCCATAATTCTGGCTCAGGAGGATCTGGCTTACGGAAATCTTCCGGGGGGAATTGAAAGTGAATGGGATTATCGTTTAGGAGATTGGAAAATCAAAGATTATGTCCTGGCAATTGTAAAGGCTTCAGGTGATGGTCTCGTCTCCAAAAACAAGGGTACATTTTTTCTTCTAACTATTGGCCTGGCCATTCTGGGCGGATTACTCTTTATCCTGCCCACTTTTAATCTTATTCCCGGTATCAAGAACAATCGCATTTATCATAGTCCCATGATGAGGGGCCTCCAGGTTAAGGGGAGAACAATCCTGATCATAGGCACCGTTATAGGGGTCCTTATTTATGGACTTGTTTACATGAACGGAAACTTCATCTGGCCATTGGTGACCATTGCTGTGATCGGTGTGATTTATTATTTGGTGTGGATACGGAGCGGAGAAAAGGAATCAGGTGTTCCAAGATCAGCCTCCCCCAATATGACCGCCTGGGTAGGAGTGCTAACCGGCATCTATCTGATCGGTTTTTACGTCCTTCTATACTGGAATCCAGAGTTTATTACTCCCTGGATCACCATTGCAGATCCTGTAAGTGAATTGATTAATGGTGGTCCTGCCTCCAGGTGGTTTCTGTATGGCCTACTCTATACAATTATCGTTTTGGTGATGGGCATTCGCATGATCGCCAAATACCGTCATAACCAATATCAGGTAATAAGGACGAGCTCTGTCATGTTCTTTCAAACTTGCTTTGCATTCTTAATTCCGGAAATCTTAGGGGTTCTGAATAAACCTCAATTTGATTTCAAGAATATCTGGCCCCTCAATTACAGTTTCTTCTTTGACTGGAACATCGACCAACTCATTTCCAGCGGAGGGCTAGGAGTCTTTATGTTGGTTTGGGGAATCTTGTTGGTTATTATCGGAGTTCCTCTTTTCACCTATTTCTTCGGGAAACGCTGGTATTGCAGTTGGGTCTGCGGTTGTGGCGGACTAGCAGAAACTCTAGGCGATCCCTACAGGCAGCTATCGGATAAGAGCCTTCGTGCATGGAAGTACGAACGGTACATCATTCATGGCGTATTAGTATTTGCTGTGCTCATGACTGGACTGGTACTTACTAGCTACTTCACCGGAAACAGTCGTGTCATCGGCTTTGACAGTAATAATGTAAGAACCTGGTATGGCTTTTTGATCGGCTCCGCCTTTGCCGGGATTGTGGGTACAGGTTTTTATCCGCTTATGGGAAACAGGGTCTGGTGCCGGTTCGGATGTCCTCTTGCCGCCTACCTCGGATTGGTACAAAGATTTAAGTCCAGATTCCGGATCACCGTTAACGGCTCCCAATGTATTTCCTGTGGAAACTGTTCGACCTACTGCGAAATGGGTATTGATGTTCGACACTATGCCCAACGGGGACAGGACGTAGTTCGTGCTTCCTGTGTAGGCTGCGGGATCTGTGCAGCTGTATGTCCAAGAGGAGTTTTACGATTAGAAAATGCCTCCGGAGATATCGAAGAAAGAACCACTCAACTACGATCCATACACATTTCGGAAAACGATGTTCGACTGCTCGAATGATCAGGTAAAGTCTATCTCGGTATTGTCACCAATATTCAAGCGCTGACTAAGTCCCCTGATCGAAGCATCGCTACCTACTAGGCTTTGATTCAGGACAATTTCTTCGATCCTGGAAAAGCTTCCAATGATGGATTCTGAAATGATCGAATTGTGGACCTCTGTATTGTTACCGATGGTGACATGAGGTCCAATGATGGAATTTTTGATATCACAGTCCTTACCGATACTCACAGGATGGATAATGATGGTATTGTAAAAGGTAGGCAGATCTTCATCGGCATAGCCCTCTTTATCGAGCAGAGTGGCGTTCGTTTTAAGCAGTATTTCACTTTTGCCGCAATCAAACCAATTATCGACCGGATAGGTAATAAACTTGGTTCCCTCTTCAATCATTCCCATGATGGCATCAGTCAGTGGAAACTCACCAACCTCAGCAATTTGTTTCTCAAATCTATTTTGAATGATCGACAATAGCTTTTTTACCTCCTTGATCTTGTAGACACCCACCGAAGCAAGATTTGATTTCGGAATGGTAGGTTTCTCTACTACTTTTTTTACAAAATCATTTTCTCCTATCTCTACTACACCAAATTGCCTTGGATCCTCAACTTTTTTTACAGCCAGACAGGAATGCTCACTTTCAAGCATTGTTTTGATGTCGGCATCTATAATGGTATCCCCAAAAAAGATGAAGACCTCTTCAGCGTCTTGAATGGCATCCTTAGCCGTCCAGATGGCATGAGCGGATCCCATCCGTTCATGTTGGACAACAAATTCCTTTTTAATATTTGGATAATGACCTTCCACATAATCCTTGATCTTTTCGCCCAGGTAACCGATGACGAATACGAAATCATCAACACCCTCTGCTATAAGATCGTCAATGATAAAGGAAATGATAGCCTTGCCAGCAACCGGGATCAGGGGTTTAGGTTGGGTATAAGTATGCGGTCGGAGATTGGTGCCTGCACCAGCGACTGGTATCACTGCCTTCATGAGGAATTATTTACACCAGAACAATATAAGGTAAAAATAAACGAAGCGTCTCGAACCTAGCCACCAAGAGCCGCTGCTCCACCCACAATTTCTGAAAGCTCCCTGGTGATGGCTTCCTGTCTTGCTTTATTGTAGGAGATCTTGAGATCGTTAAGCATTTCATTGGCGTTCTCCGTAGCCTTATCCATTGCGGTCATACGAGCTCCATGCTCAGAGGCATGGGGGTCAAGGAGATACTTTTGGAAGGTGGTTTGAAGGATACTGGGAACCAGGTTTTCCAACAAGGTTTCCTTATCGGGCTCAAAAATATAATCAGCGTTGGTAGAGGATTTATCCTCCTTTTCAGGTTTAGGAACAGGGAGAAATTGGTCTAGTTCAGAAAATTGCGTCCCGGCATTTTTGAAACGGCCATATGCAACTTCGACAACATCCACCAAATGGTTTTCGAAACCTCTCATTAGCCTGTTAGGAACCTGAGCAACATTCTCAAAGCTAAGATCCTCGAAGATGGCCACGTAATCGTCTATGAT
>JABDJM010000270.1 GCA_013002475.1 Saprospiraceae bacterium
GACCGGTTTAAAACTAAATCCAATTGTTGGTGCAACATCCCAGCGCTGAATTGCAGTACCCAGTAGTTCATTACCCTGGAGTGAACTCAATTCGGTTTCATCTTTCAAGTCAGCTGAAGCCCATCCCTCCGGCCTTTCGTCATTCTGCATTTTTGCAGAAGCCAAATACGAAATCCCAAGACCAGCATTTACTCGCATTCTGTTATTGACTTTGAAAACGAGTTCTAAAGGAACAGATACATAATCCATTTGGTCAATGCCAAGGACTTTGAATTCGGAATTACCAGAGTAGGTTCCGTACAGTATGCTCAACCCAGCATTCATCGCCTGTCGGTCCAGCTGAGTGCTCGGTTCCATATCAAAGAAGTCTTCGGCAGCCGAAAACGAATTTTCTGCAGGATTTATCTTCTTTATTTGATGATACTCCAATCCAGAGAAAAGGCTAAAGCGCTCATTGAGGGACCATTCCCCGAACAGCCCGAGGCTAAACCCTGAATAGGCGTTTCGATCCACAATTTCGCCTGCTCGAATGCCAAGGTTGAATCCTCCTGATTTGGTTTTTATTACCGGAGTAAAAGAATGGGATTGGCTTGGACCTGAAATCCCGATTTTATTATTCTCTAAAAAGACAACTTCCTCGGAAGGTTTATTCGGACTCGAAAGCTCTGGAACCGGTAAGATCCCCATTGCCCTCGAAGCGATTATCGGACTATGGGATGCATTTGAAATTTTGGATGCATGGGTCTTCTTATGCTGATTATTCTTCGCAAAGGATGAAACAGGTTCAGCTGATTCTGATGCGGTAGCAATGCTTACAATATTTTCAAGAGGTTGAATTGGCGTCTCCAGAAGTGCTAACTCTTCCATCTCAACTTTATCCGGAGTCAAGTCAGCTTTCCAATTATGTCTATCCTCAGGATTCGGCCAATACAGGTATACTGTCCAGGCAAAAAGAGCGAGTAAGACGAGGATTTCATATTTAGGTCTGCCAGGCTTGGGAGGAACTGCATGGGGCATTTCCTCATCAAGCAACCGCTTCATCTTGTGCCAACTCTCGTCCAAGAGTTCAGCCTCTACACTAGCCAACCAATATTTATCCTGCATATCCAAATTTCATTTCAGGTCCCGACATAAATGCCTGGAGCTTTGTTCTTGCCTCACTCAAATGCCACTTAGAGGTTCCAATAGAGATCTGAACCTTCTCGGCTATCTCCCGATGTGTATACCCTTCTATGGCGTATAATTTAAAAACCTGCTTTGTCGCTGGCGGCAATTTTTCCACCAGAGTTAAAAGATCATCCACATAGCATTTTTGGAGGGCCGTAGCATCATGAGGTATTTCATGCCCTTCCAGGATCAAAAATTCGGTGTACCGGGACCGCTTCTTAAAATGATCCGCCGCAGCATGGTAAACCAATTTCCGAATCCAACCTTCCAATGATCCTCTGAAGCCAAATGTGTGCAACTTCTGAAAGACGCGAAGAAATCCTTGATTCAAAATATCCTGGGCCTCTTCTTTATCCTGTGTAAAACGCATACAAAGACTAAGCATCTTTTGGAAGTACTTTCGATATAGTTGCTCCTGACTCCAGCGATCATTGCGAACGCAAGCCCGGATCAGTTCAATTTCAGCCTTTGTGAGGGATTGGTGCATTTACCTTTAAACAAAACTTTAAGCTCCTGAAAATAGAGAATAGCCCTGTTAAAGCAAAAGCAAAAATGTCCTGATTAGTCCCAAAAGCCGGATTTGGTACTTTTGTCACCTATTTAGACCCCCTATCGGCGGTGAAACGTTGGGTAAAGTGTTAATAAATGCAGCTTGAAATCCTGAAAAGCCTTATCAGAAGGTTTGAATCCCAGTTAAATAGCCTTGATCTTGAGGATCTCCAGATCCTTCTTGACATCCAAAATCAATGGAGAAAACATTGGGATCTGGAGTCCGCGGATTTTTTACTGATGTATGAAAAAAGTCTTGACTCAAAGATCAGCCGGAAATTCTGGAAGAGCCAGGATGGGGATGCCAAAAAGATGCTTCAAGATCTCGGTCGAATGGATCCTGAGTTTTCTCGTCGGACTTTCAGAAGTCTGTTTGACAAACAAAAGGAATTGAGTAAAAGGATCTCTTCCTTCCAATTTGGCCTCGAGGTCCAAATGGAGGAGTTCAAGACCAGAAACAGAACTTCGATCTTAACCAGGCATTTGCATGAGGATACCTTTCTGCCGATGCTATATATCTCTTTAGAAAATCCGGAAGAAGTGGCGCCCTACTTTCATCATTCCTTTATGGAGTTCATGAAAGAGGTAAGGGCAAAACCTGAATATGAGCATGTGGATGTGGAACGCTACAAGAAAGTGTTACGGACCATCAACCATTTTCTATCCAAGTCGGAATCGATCCAGGAAAAGTTTCAGGGGGTTTTTCCACCATGGATCGCCATGGTTTTTTATCGTTGGGTTGGGCTGACGAAAAAGCTTGGTTAGACTCAGTTATAAGATGGGGGGATTACTTGGGTGATCTCTGAATGGGGAGCCTTGCCACGACCGACCATTGCATAGC
>JABDJM010000291.1 GCA_013002475.1 Saprospiraceae bacterium
GATATGATCCGACGGCCTCCTCTACATCATGATCAAGAACATCTGTTTCAGATATTAGCCCGAGTAGTTGTTCATTATTAACTATGGGCAAATGCTGAATATAGTATTCAGCCATGATCGCCAAAGCCTCTGAGCCTGTATCAGAAGTTTTAAGTGGAACAACGTCATGGGATATAATACTACCGGCAATCATTAATTAATACTTTGATCTAATAACGTATAAGACGTAAAAAACCATTAGAAGTTTAGAAAAGAAAATCGGAAATGTCAATTATTAGCGCTTATCCGAGTAACTTTTTTCGCTGAATTGCGAATTCTTCCTTCGAAAGGAGCCCTTTATCTCTCAGCTTTTCAAGTTGATTGAGTTGCTGTAACAAATCAGGTCGGTCCATGGGCTTTTTCTCCGTTTTTTGGGAGCCCCGAACAGGCCAACGGTAATTACCTTCTATAAAGCTTTCAAACTCATCCTGAATTCGCAGAAAAGCCAAAGCATCATGGCTCTTTATTTTTTCATAATCGTTAAATCCAAGGGAGACTGCATTGGCCAGGTGTTCAAAAGCCAGGTCCTTTTGTTCTGTCAAACTATATGCACAAGCAAGATTGAAATGAACAGCCTTATCCCTTTGTTCAATTTGTAAGGCACGCTTAAAATCCTCTATAGCTCCATCGTAGTCATAATCTTTAAACTTGTCTACCCCACTTTTTTTGAATGGATTCCGGGTGACAAGAGGCTTAGATTCCCGCTTTCTTCTGCTTGGCCTTTGATAATCCGGCCGTTCCGCCCGTCTTCTTTTTGTAGACTCCCGGACATGGCCTCTTTTTCGCTGAGCCTTTTTTTGGCGATTGGCCGTATTGGCTATGGCTAGAAAAACGAAAATGGGAATAAGTGCTCCCAGAGGAACGCCCATGCCATTTAGCATCATGGCCACAAAAATGAAAAAGAAAATACTTCCCGGGTTTGTTCTTCGCATATCTGCGAATTAAAGCAATTTTTTCTTTTCGGCAAGGAATTCCTCCTGAGTCAGTAAGCCGCGGTCTCTTAATTCTCCCAATTCCTTTAACTGCTCCAACAAATTCGGATTCTGCAGTAAGGATCGGGGAGCTTCCTCCTTTGGTTTCTCTACCGGCTTCGGAGGAGGAGTTTCATTATCTGCCAACCTGAATCCGTTGGCTTGAAAGGCGTCAAAATCATCCTGAATTCGCAGAAATGCCAGGGCATCCTGGTCTTTAAGTTTTGCAAAGTCCTTAAAGCCACTCCTCACAGCCTGGTCCAGATGAAAGAAGCTTTTGTCTGCCTGTTCAGTGAGACTATAAGCACAGGCCAAATTATAATGCACCGCCACATGGCCCGGTGAGAGTTCAAGGGCTTTTTCCCATTGAGCTATAGCTTCGAAAAAATCATAATCGTCATAATGGCTCTTACCTGTCTGGATCAGGGCCCTTAGCCTGGTGTTGCTGGGCTTGATTCTCTCCGTTGGACGGTGCCGGGGTCGTGGCTGAGCTCGCCGTTCTCTCAGGGGAGTCGCCTTTTGGCGCCGGAACTCCTGCTTACGACGCACATATCTTTGATAGGAATCTCTGCTAAAATCTCTGACTTCAGAATCCATATTATACCGCCTGTCAAACTTTTGAGTATCCATGAAAAGAAAAACCAGGAAGTCAATAAACCCCAGGATAGGACTTATTCCTACAAAAAGAAGTAGGATATAGATAACCCCATTACCTCGTTGTCCAAGGTAAAAACGGTGTATTCCAAACGCTCCAAAAAAGAAGGCCAATAGGGCCGTCAAAACTTTACTTTTTCGATCTCTTCCCATAAAAATCAATTAGAATACAAGAAAAGGGTTTAAGCTGACATGCTTTGAAGCTTTTCGAGAAAGCGCAGAAATTCCTAGACTAAGCGGAAATTTTGCAGGTAAGGACCGTCAAGTCATCCGGAAAATCCTGCCCTTCCCTGAATTCGTCCAGGGTCTCTAATAAGTTATCGTTGAAAAGGGACGCAGATCGGGAGGCCTGGTGTGTAGCAAATTCTCCCAGCACTTCCCCGGTAAAATAATCCCCCGCTGAATTTCTTGTATCAGTCAGGCCATCCGTATAAATACATATGGTTGCATTGCCGGAGATAACCTTCTCTCCAACCTCCACATTTGGTAATTCTCTGAATGCCCCCAAAATCGTGCAGCCTTTTTCCAAATCATACTTCTTACCATCCTCAACAAACACCGGAGGATTGTGTCCCCCATTAATGTATCTAAGCTTCCTGGTGTGTACACTATACTCGACAAGGAAAAGAGTCAGAAATTTATCTCCGCCCGTTACCTGATAAAGACCAATGTTCAAATCGTGAATGAATTTTTCAAGAGGCTTTCCCTGTTGAATCAAACTTCGAAAACTCGCCTGGAAGTTTGCCATCAGAAGTGCAGCACCAATTCCTTTTCCGGAAATATCCGCTACACAGAAAACATATTTGCCTGGGGCAATCTCAATACAATCAAAATAGTCTCCTCCGACACCTAACTTCGGCTTGTAAATACTTGCCAGTTCGAAGGCCGGCCCGGATGGTAAGCCTGCCGGAATCAACATTTGTTGCATATTGATCGCCAACTCCTGCTCTGTCTGCCATTTAAAGAGACGTTTGTTTTCGATCGCGACCGCTATGATGTTTGTGATCGTAGTGATAAATCTCACCTTATTATACATGTCTTCCTCTTCTTCGAAGCCACCAATAAGCGTATAGGCAATTGGTTGTTTTTTGTGGTGAACGGGGATCACAACATCAAACTGGGCCAAGAAGGGATCCCGCGTTTCATGAGTCAGATTTTGAAGTTTTTCAAATCGTTCCAGGTCAACATTTTTTGCCTGAAGCAGAACGGTTTCTGAAATCCCTTCATGACTCACACACTTCCAGCTTCCTTCCTCCTTTATGAATAGTGCCATTTTCTTTATTTCCATTTCCCAGGTAAGAAAAGAACGGTACATGGCAAACAGCTCAGGAGCTTTTACATTATTATTGATTGCCTGTGTGATGGAAAGCAAAGAGTTGATCTGAAGCTGCTTTAAATTCAGCTCCCGCTCCAACTTGTTCTTTGCAGCCAAAGGATATTTCGTTGATGATGGATCAGACATGAAATACTAAGATAAAGGTTCTATACTTTAGAGTATGAGAATATTTTTGCTGGAGCCTTTTTTTGGTGAGTCTCATAAAAGCTGGGCAAAGGGGTTGCAGCGCAATAGCAGGCACCAAGTCCATATTCTTTCATTGCCTGACCGGCACTGGAAGTGGAGAATGCACGGAGGGGCCGTTTCCCTAGCTGACCAAATGCAAAAATTGGAACCACCAGATCTGATATTGGCCACCGACATGTTGGACCTGGCGACCTTTTGCGGAATCAGCCGATTGGATCCTTCCATTCCGCGGATAGTTTATTTCCATGAAAATCAACTAACCTATCCCTGGTCACCGACAGATCCGGACCCCGCCCTCAAACGAGACAATCATTATTCCTGGATCAACTTCACTTCCGCCCTCGCAGCCGATCACGTTTTATTCAATTCAAATTTTCACCGACAAGAATTTCTAAATGCTCTTGGTGGATTCCTGGATCAGTTTCCAGACCATCATAACAAACATGAGATATCGACTATAAGACAGCGTTCGTCTGTGCTTCACCTGGGTATCGATCTTCCCGGATTTTCAGAAAAGGAAAGGGGGGTCAAACCCATTTTCTTGTGGAACCATAGGTGGG
>JABDJM010000326.1 GCA_013002475.1 Saprospiraceae bacterium
GCCACAGAGAATGAATTGCACACTTCTTCGGATTTTGGTCAAACCTGGAGCCTAACCTCCACCTTTGACACAACTAGTTCGGCTTTGTGTGTTGGCGGCGATGGAAACTATTACCTGGCCCTGGATAATGGCCTTATTCAGCAAAGTACAGATGGAGGATCTACCTGGTCCGCCTGGGCAAATTTTGACCAGGGCGTTCCTATCACCATGGTTTTCAAGGATGACCAAAATGCTCTGCTACGAGCTAGCACAACGATGTATGCTACCCAGGACGGAGGCCTTACATGGACTGAGAAAGGGAGACCTTACAATGGCACCCGACTGTACCGTGCTGATGGTGACTGGACCTTTTGCATTGGAACTAACGGGTCTGACTCAGACCTTTATTACAATCAGGATTATTCCGTGGATTTCCCGGACCGTTTTGCCTCCTGCGCGGGTGTCAGTCAATATGCTGCTTATGACCCCATCAACAACATTTTCTGGACGGTTGCCCATGGTATGGTCATCGAAAAAGTTGGATTCAGTCCGAGCTTCATAAACAACCAAAGCCCTATTCCCGAAGCTCTATCTTTTTTCCCGAATCCGGCAACGGAGACAATTACACTGGATGCAGGAGCAGAACGTGGAACCTTATTCGTTCAGGATGTAAATGGCCGTGAGTTGCTCCAGAAAAATGTCTTTGAACAAAATCCAAACATTTCTCTAGAACCATTAACCAGGGGTATCTACATTTTGAGATTTATTCAGGAAAATGGAGAGATCCGAATGGGTAAAATGATTAAGCAATAATTTAAAACCAAAACCAAAAGACCAAATTATGAAACGAGTGCTATCCTATTTGGGAATGATCTTCCTGTCAATTATCCTCTGGACAAACTGTACAGACACCTCTAACACCAAAGCTGATGCAAGCTCCACTGCGAAAGAAGCACCAGACCCTTTAGAAAGAGGTAAGTATCTGGTGGGCATCATTGGATGCGGAGATTGTCACACACCAAAAAAGATGACAGACATGGGACCAGTTCCTGATTTCGACCGCTTGCTTATGGGTTTTCCTGCTGAAGCCAAACTACCAGCCATCAACAAATCAGAGATCACTCCGGGTAAATGGGTTCTTTTTGCTGGAGATCTTATGGCTGCTGTTGGACCCTGGGGAATTTCATACGCCGCCAATTTAACCCCTCATGATTCTGGCATAGGAACCTGGTCATTTGAACAATTCAAAAGAGCCATGACAGAAGGTAAACATAAAGGCCTTGAAAATGGCCGACCTGTTCTCCCTCCCATGCCCTGGCAGTCATACCGTGAGATGTCAGATCAAGACCTCGAGGCCATTTATACATACTTAATGTCGATCAAGCCCATTGAGAATGTCGTTCCGACGGTAGTGGCGCCTGGGGAGATTTAGAGATTGTTGATTGTTGACCTTCCTGCGTGCCTTGGCAGGCAGGTTGTTGATTCTCAATTTTATTCCACCTTCGCTCACCCCCTAACCCCTGCCTACGTGCCTGCGGCAGGCAGGCCCTAAAGGGGGAACCCTCCACTCGACTATTAAAAAGCGGACGGACATCCCCTTTTAGGCCTGCCTACCTGTGGTAGGGGACTGAGGGGTGCGGGAGGGGTTACAAGCTTTTTTTGTTATCCCTTGACAAGAATTAAATTAGGTTATCACGCAAACTCTACCCCATTCGCGTTATTTTTTTGGGAAATGTTGATTGATAGAAAATTTAGCCACATCTTGACAACGTGAAAAAGAAAAATTGCATAATGAACTGTTGCTGCTGTCCTAGGATGGTCGAATAGGGATTTGTGCTTAATCATAAAAACGCTAATGCCTGTTCAGTTTTTGAACGGGCATTTTTTATTGAAGGATTATGAATATTCCGCTCACCACACTTACATTAAACTGATAAGCCCATTATTTCGGAACGGATCTCTGGAAATATCAAATAGGATGACTCAAAAAGCACAACAATTCTCATTGGAAAAATTGAACGAAGCTTATGGGAAGAAAACCGTTTACCAGCGAGTCGAAAACCTGTATGTTGATTTTGAAGCGAAAGACATTATGCTTACTTCAGCCTTTGCCGCTACTTCTGCCTTTCTATTGAAAGTATTTTCAGATGTCAATAAGGATCAAGTCATATATTTTATCGATACGGGTTATCATTTTCCAGAGACCCTTATCTATAAGGAGTACCTGACCAAATTATATGATCTGAAGGTGGTAGAGATCCGGGCAGGTCAGGAGAAGCATCAACAAACCAAGGATGAGCAACTTTGGGAAAAGGATCCAAACAAATGTTGCTTTATTAATAAGGTCGAACCACTAGACCATATTAAAAAGGATTTCAAAGTTTGGGTTTCCGGCTTAATGAAATGGCAAAGCAACTTTAGAGCTTCTCTCGACTACTTTGAGCAGCGGGAAGAAATACTCAAATTTTACCCATTGCTGGATATTGGATTTATCGAGCGTGATGAATTTATCCGCGAACATCACCTACCCTTCCACCCATTAAAATCAAAAGGGTATAACTCGATCGGGTGTCACCATTGCACTGTTCCTGGTAGCGACAGGTCTGGCAGGTGGAATAATTCTCCAAAAACTGAATGCGGTTTACACCTGTAGGATTTTGATTGTTGATTGTTGATTGCTGATTGCTGATTGTTGTTTGTTGTTTGTTGTTTGTTGTTTGTTGTTTGTTGTCTACAAGTAACAGACAGTTTGTAAAATGAAAAAAGCCTTTTTGCCAGGGCAATAAAATAGATCATGAATAGAATAGCTGAAGCCTTGGAGGCTATTCCATGATCTATTTTAGTTTTTTGATCAGAGATCAAAAATTGCATTGCAAAAAGGGCCCTTTCTTTTGCTTTGTTTACCCTGCCTGCCGGCAGGCAGGTTTGGGCAAGCAAGGAAAATGAAGAAGAAAACCCAAATTTAAAATTATAGACCTATCAACTTCAATCTAGATCTAGCAATTATAGTTTGGTTAGTAAGTGGGCAAAATAATCTTAACGCCATTTTACTGATTTAAATCATTAAAGCCTCGGGGTGAAATCCTTGGCCTGTTGCCAGTACACAAGTTGCTGATTATAACCCATTGTTTATCAATGTATTGTCGCCTCGCATTATGCGCTCGGTTCCCTTCCTAAATTGCCCTGCCGGACAATTTTCCTTCGGATCGGTCGGTCATCATGGCATTTGTCCTAAAATGGCCTGCAACTTGCAGGAAGAAACAAAAACGAGACTCTTGAAAGGCCAACTACTACTATTTCTAGGCATATTATTCGCTTTTCCCCTATTCGGGCAACAGGATTCCACGCAAGCCAAGCTGGATTGGGAAGCTGATTTCCGTTTTCGAATTGAGCAGGACTGGGATTCCCGGAAGTCTGATGGTACCTTCCGAGACGACCGTACACGGCTCCGATACAGGGTCCGTCTGGGAGCCAGCTATAAGATCAACGAGTGGGCGAAGGCAGGTATACGCA
>JABDJM010000327.1 GCA_013002475.1 Saprospiraceae bacterium
ATCTTACTTTGATGGGTATTGGAGGCGGGGAAGCAATAAATATAAGGATAAAACAATGCCAATGCTCCTAATGGGTATGAGAAAAGGTAAAAATACCCATAAACTTAACACATTACTTTTATCTATAATGTCACTGAAAATTCTTCCAAAAGCCCAGAGGATCAGCACTTCTCAATCCTCCAACCAAACAGCCCCAAACCTTTCAACAAGTATATTATCGTAGTAGTCAGAAGACTCTAACAGATAGCTGAAGTAATCCCTCCCCTTAGACATTTCAAAAAAGCGGTCCTCCATCAAAAAGCTCAAGAGCACAGTATCCCCTTGGATGCAGAAACTTAGACCCTCTAGCTGATCATTCTCCGAAAGCAGGAACTCAAAAAGGGTTGCCGAAGGGGCTTTAGGAATCTTGCAAAGGGAGGATTCTCCCATTATTAATCCGGATTTTGGATGAAAGACAATCCGTATTACCGCAGAACCTTTTGGTATTTCCCAATGGTTTGGTCCCATTTGGCAAGATTCAGGGTTTTCGCCCAAGCCCCGGATCAATTCCTCTAAATGTGTCACTACGCCCATGATCCGAATTTATGTTCTCCTATCAACTGGAGAAAGGATTTCGAAAAATGATAAACGCTATCAAATCTCAATTTTTGGTCGATTTCGCTCAATATTGGTCCATTTTTGGCGTTTTTCGAGTCTTTTTTAAAGATTTTCTTCACTTTTTGGATAATAATGGCTTTTTCCAGGCCTCCATTTTTGACCAAAATTGGAGAGAATCCGAGACCCTTGAAAAAGTCATACTCCGTGATCTCGTAATACAAGGCAAAAAGCTCAGGCAATGGCCTTGGCAGAGCATAATGGAACAGTGAATAACCGACTATGTAGCCTGGGATGGCCAGGCCGATCTCCCGGTGCCCTTCGCGGATATACCAGTCCATCTTATCCACTTCTTCCAGTACAAAATCCTGAACCCTTTCTATCGTCACCGGGGTAGTATAGCCGAAAGTATAATTCACCTCATAACATTCTTCCTCAAGATCCTTCATGACCTTGGTCCCTTTTTCAAGGAGAGTGATGAAATTCATCTTATTCTTGGCTGGAGTAATTCCTTTGGAGGAATCAAAATACCCCTGATGGATATTCTCAAAAAGGTCCATGAGTTCTCCCTCCGGTTTCAGTAGGTAATCAAGTCTGTAGCAGGTATTGAGGATCAAATAGGAATAGGCCCCTTGAAATTCTTCTGGATCGAGTGCACAGGCCTGATAATTTGCCTTGAGCTCGTCCAACTGATCCCTGAGAAAGTTGGCTTTTAGCGTCAGCTCTTCTGCAGGCAATGGGGTGATCTTAAAGTCCTCCTTTTCGACATAATCCGAAAACTTATTCAGGATCAGATCATCTTGCTTATCCGCCAACAGAGCCAGTTCCCTCAGTCCCGAGTATATTTTGCTAGGAGCTCCATCCAGTGCTTTACTGTTGAATTTGAGACTAATAGTTTTCTCCTTTAGAACATATTTGCAATAGTCCAGGGAGTAATTTGACTCCAAAAGAGTCCGCATTAGTCCAGCGTGTTTTTCCTTTAGTTGAAAAATGTCCGAAGTCGCCTGGAACTCTAGTGGGTTGGACCAACCAACGATCACCGAAGATCCTTGCTCTATGGTAAACTCAATTTTGTTTCTGCTACGGACGTATTGGATGGTAGGATTTTCCGGATCATTCAAATAATGAAAAAGGGCTTCCAAAGATCCCAAAAAGTCATCCTTGGTAAATCTGTCTAGAGCGACATCCCAGGATTCAAATCTCTCTTCTGTCTTCAGGCCTTCATGAAATCTGCCAAAGCGGACGGGTGTCCGCGTGTACGGGGTTCCTTTTTTGGAAAAAAGTCTTTGGAAAAAACCCATAAGATCTGTTGGCTAAAAGTGGAATCGAATTTAGCTAATTTTGGATGGTTGAATTTTACCTTCATGGAATTCCGAACTCAAATCGAGAAAAAAAATCCTAAGACACTGATCGCTAGTCGCGATCGAATCCTTAGCTTTGGATCCTGCTTTGCAGATCAAATGGGTGGGCGACTCAAAGATTTGGGCTTTTCTATTGTCAATAACCCAAACGGGATCGTCTTTCATCCCATCCCTCTGGCAAGAATAGTGGATCGCATCATCCAGGGATTTCCATACTCAAAATCAGATCTGGTATTAGACCAGGAATTCTTTTCCTCCTTTGATCATCATGGGTCATTCTCCAATACTTCAGAGGAAGAAATGCTTGGAAGATTAAATGATACCCTGCAGCAAACCAGGGATGAATTGCTACAAGCACAATGGATATTTATAACCTTCGGAACAGCATGGGCTTATCATTGGGTTAAGAGCGGAGAGGTAGTTTCCAACTGTCATAAGATCCCTCAGGTCAACTTTAAGAAGGGGCTTACCCCGTATGAGGACCTTTGGGAGGCTTGGGAAAACACAATGAACAACTTACTGTCTTTTAATCCTGAACTGAGAATACTTGTTTCAGTAAGTCCGGTTCGCCACATTAAGGATGGGTTAGAGGGTAATATGCTCAGTAAAAGTATGCTCCGATTATTGACCGGAAAGATGATTGATAGGTTTCCCGAGGTTCAATATTTCCCAGGCTTTGAGATTATGATGGACGATCTGCGAGATTACCGGTTTTTCAAAAAGGATTTGATCCATCCCAACGAACAAGCTCAAGATTACATCTGGAAATTTTTTCAGGATAATTATTTCTTGCCGGAAATGGCCATAGTCTGTTCCGAGGTTGACAAGCTTCTAATGGCTGCTTCCCATCGGCCAATACGTAGTTCTTCAATTAAAC
>JABDJM010000334.1 GCA_013002475.1 Saprospiraceae bacterium
CTTCAAGCCGTCCAGCAAAAGGTCCGCTTCATAAAGAAGGATCTCAATCGCTCTTTTACTCCGGAAAATTTGGAAAGAGTCCTACAGGCCCCAAGTGATGAACTAGAGGCTGAAGACCTTGAGCTTAGAGAAATTTACGAGACCTTAAAAAAGGAGGTTGAAATATTCAAGCCGAAGCATCTGGTATTCGTAGATCTTCATACCACAACTGCTTTTGGCGGGATATTTACCATTCCAACCGAGGAGCAAAACTCTTTGGATCTTGCTTTGTCTCTCCATGCTCCTGTGATCGAGGGATTCTTAAATGGGATCCATGGAACTACGCTTCACTTTTTTAATTCAAACCTGTTTAATATTCCGACGACTGCAATTAGTTTTGAATCGGGTCAGCACGATGAGCGCCTTTCCATCAACAGGGCTGTAGCTGCCTTAGTGAACTGTCTTCGACATGTCGGCTGTGTAAAACCAGATGATGTTGAAAGCAGGCATGATGATATTCTCAGGGAGTACTCAGAGGGGCTACCCCGATTTTCCAAATTGGTACAGATTCACCGGGTCAACCCGGAGGACAATTTTCAAATGAGGCCAGACTACAAGAATTTTATGGCTGTCGCGGAGGGGGAGATACTGGCCAGCGATCGAAATGGAAATATCATGGCAGACAGGGATGGATTAATTCTGATGCCATTGTACCAGCCACAGGGAGAAGATGGCTTTTTTATTATTGAACCGATCGAGGGCTTCTAGGAGATCAGGATATCCAGGAACGTTTTTGCCTTAATAAAAATATGATCCCGGCCCTCTCGGGAAATTTGATTCTCAGCCTCACCATCTTCAGTCAAAAGATCTTCCACCATCGACAATAGATCCTCTTGAGGAAATGATTGATAAAATACATCCAGACGATCCCTGAAGGTTCCTCCATTTTCAAACTTTTCCCAATTCTTCTCCTCAAGGACAGAAATTTCATCCGCATCCAAATCAATTGTATCTGATTCACCCGCTGACTTCCAGAGAGCTGCCGAAACAAAGGTCAGCAATTCCTTTTCCACATCACTCAACAACTCGGAATCGGAGCCAAATAGAAATGCCAGGACACCAGGTGCATTACTTTCTATATCCAGTAAAGCGTTCTCAACAGCATCTTCCCCCTCCAGGCTCACGATAACCTGATCAATAGTCTCTTCGCTTATGTACTTATCGATTTTCATACGGTAAAATTAGCCACCCATGGATAAAATCTTAAGCTCTACTCGTTGGTTCTTTTTTCTACCCGCAAGGGTATCATCAGAGGCGAGAGGTTTTGTTTTACCGTACCCGCGGGTTTGTATCCGGTTTTCAATAACTCCTTCTTGAATAAAGAATGAAGCCACTTCGTTTGAGCGAGCCAAAGAAAGCTCGTTGGCGAATTCATGACTGCACCAACCATTTGTATGCCCGCCGATCTCTACGATCATGTCCGGATACTTTTGGAGGAAAAACAGGACACGCTCTAATTCGGAAGTCGAGATAGGTTTAAGGGATGATTTATTGGCATCAAAGAATATGTTATTCAGTGAAATGGTTTGGCCTTCCCGGAGCGGAACAACGGTGAGGTCAATCTTCTCTTCCCGGTAAATCTTCTTTAGAGGTTTTACTTCCAGATCCCTACTTGTTAATTCAGCAACCGGTTGAAATTTATCACGTTTTTCCATTTCTACCTGCAACTGCATTTCCAGACTTTGCTCGGTCTCTGATTTAACCAGGTATTGGAATTCCCGACGGATATAATCCTCAACCTGAGGCTTCCAAGAAGCCTCCAGGCTAATCAGTACATCCTCTTTCATTTGATTCCTCAATGCCCGCTTTAGGGCAGGATCCAGGCCTCGAAAATCCACTTTTGGAACTTTAGGATATCGCACCGGGAGTGGATTTGTCCGGATCCGTTCTTTCAGCAGGATCTTAGTCTGAATATCCGTGGCTGCTGCTAACTCCGGATCCTGGGCCAACGATATTTCTTCTTTAACAACCGGTTCAATAAGCCGGTAATGAAGATCAGAAATGACTTCCGGCAAGAGCTCTGCTTCAAGCTGCTCGGAAATTTTTTCTTTGTAAAAATCAAAGTCCTTTCTGATTTGTTCTTTGTCAACTTTGGGCTCTTCCTCTGACTCCCGATTAAAGTACCTGGCGTACTTGTCTTTCATTTCGGATAGGTCCTTATCTGATTTTGCCCGCTCTTCTTCGGTGATCTTTTGATCATCTTTATCATCATCATAGACCTTTCCATACTGACTGCGCAACTTGTCCAATTCTTCATCTCCCGTGGAAACAGGTTTTTCACTCACCGCTTCATTTCCATAATATTGCGCACGAAGTTTTTCCAACTCAGGATCAGAAGGGGAGGGGTCAAGCGAAGCTTCTAATTCTGAAGCTTTCACAGGATTGTTTCTTTGTTTGTTGAGCCGGTCTATTTCCTTATTAAGGCTTTCAATTTTTGCAGCCAATGATTTCAATTGCTCATCCGTAATGCTGCTTTCTTTCAATGAAGTCCCCGGATCAAAATCCAGGCCCTCCAGTTCTTTTCCTGAAAGAGCCAGAGATTCGCTTAGGGCGAAGTATCCTTCCACGTCTGCATGGACCTGGACATCCTCACCAAAGGGAAGGGCAAACTGATAATTTCCGTTTGCCACTAGTGAGGAGGCTTTAGGGTTATCAGCATCAAAGCGACTGAAATTCAATCTGGCCTCCTGGACTGGTTTTTTAGTATCTGCATCTATGATATTTCCGGTATAAAGAATTACAGGCTCGGGCTGCAGGATTTTTGGTAAAGCCACTCTGTAAATGTCCGACATCCCCTTCGGATCATCTGCTGAGAAGTAGGCAAAATCACCCCGGGCCGGGATCGAATAGTTATACTCGTTATTTGGAGTGTTAATTCCTTCACCAAGATTTTTTGGGCTTGACCAATTGGTCCAGCTATCATCCTGTCTTCTGGAAATAAACATGTCAAGGCCACCAAATCCCTCATGACCATTACTGGAAAAGTACAGCGTCTTACCATCGGCAGCAAGGAAAGCACTGCTTTCCATTCCAAGGGTGTTGATCGTCGGGCCTAGGTTTAGGGGTTTGGTGAATGTATTATTGTCCTCCCGGAAACTTACATAAAGATCCCGGTCGCCCATTCCTTCTTTTCTCTCAACAGCCATCAGGATGATGTTACCATCCATGCTTACATGGTAACTAACAAAGGGGCTATCATTATAGTGGTCTCTTATATTTAAAGTCTTTGGATCCATCCATACCCGTCCCGATTTTTCGGAGATTGAAACACCATCTTTTTTTCCAAACTCATAATCATTTGCCAGGTACAGGGTCTTTCCGGTAGGATTGAAGGCCAGTGCAAAATTATTATCCCGGTTGTTCAATGGAGGACCCGGATTGATGGCTAAGCCCCATTCCCCTGCAGCACTTAATTGTGAGATCCATATGTCGTCATGATTCTCTCCACCCATATTTTGAGGGTGGTACTTTCTGGCAAAATATAAAGTCCTTCCATCTGGAGAAATGATCGGTAACCTTTCGGCAAATTCGGAATTGACGTTGGGAGATAGTTTTGAAACCTGGGGAGCAGAGTCTTCATATTCAACTTCCGAAACATTTACCCGGATGGGCACACCGCTATCTGAGATCGCAATGGCATCGATCTGGTTACTTCCCGCTACAGCTTTTGTTTTGAATTCTATCCTAACTTGATCAACAAGAAAATTCGTCTTTTGGAAGGTATGCCTGAACAATCTGAAGGGTGCCAGGATATTTCGAGGATTTTTATTTTCATACACCTTGTGGCGCTCACCATTGATCTCTACCAGATAGATCCTGTAGATGGATCCCGGGTTTAGACTTTCTGCAACCGCCACTTGTGAAACTCTGCTTGGTACCTTGAATCCCACCTGTATGTATTCACCCAGAGAACTGTCCTCCCGCTTAGGTACCCAGGCCAAATGATTCATCTTTTGATTGCCCAGCGCATTGGGTGGACCAAGCAATTGTCTGGCACTATAATCCTGATCCTGAAACTGTGTAGAATAATTAACGACCTCTGTAGCCCATTGGACCTGTTGTCCCTGAGCATATGCTGAAAAAGCAAAAGCAAAAAATATGATGAACCAAACTCTACTCATCCTTGGTCTTGTTCCCTATTGAGAAGACGAAATTACGGGAGATTCTGTTGTATTTATTACAAAAAATGAGCCCCACAGAGGCTATAACCAGATAATTACCCGAACAATAACGCTTTATTAACCAAATTGGAATTAAAACTTGGCTCTGAGAGTGACGATGAAGTTTCGACCTGCCCCGCTAATACCGGATGAGAAGGGCCTGTAATGAGTGTCCAGGATATTCTCGACAGCGAAATTAACTGAGAACACTTTCCCCAGTTTCACGGTTGAATACAGATTTAGAGTTGACCAGGCAAGAGCTCCTTCACAAAAGGTTTTTTCGATCCCATCACCATCCTCATGAATGCAGGTTCCGGATTGCAAAAGGTTGTCGGAACTGCCTTCCCGGTCGATGCTAGTGACCTCGCCGGTTTTTGGGTCTACCTGGATCTCGGTGACGGCATATTCATTCAAGGGTTTTGATCCATTGAATCGATAAACGCCCTCGATCCTGAATTTTTCCTTTTCCAAACTGATCCCTGCTTTTCCATAAATAGGAGGAATATGAGACATGGGTGTCAGGGTGTCAAAAAGAATATTTGAATCATCATCTGAGATCCTGAAGGTGGTTTCGCCTTTGGTGAAATTGATTCCTCCAAAAAGCTTAACCCCAGTTGCTGTCTTTAGAAGGATGTTTCCCGAAGCGCCATAGATCGTAGCCTGGTCGGCATTGAAATTTTGTTGTACATCAAAAATCGCCTGGCCACCATCTCCAATAATTTGGCTTTCGCCATCAGGGGTAAGGCCGTCTCGCCGAACTATCACATCATCTAGTTGCGTATAAAATCCTGTGAGGCTGACCTTGACATTATTGGGTGAGTTTCCTGCGATCGTTTTTGCCAGCGTTAATTCAGAACTGATGGCGGTTTCCGGCCTCAAATTCATATTGGGCAGAACGGCCTTATCGTTTTTGATCCTGTTTTTGAAAATATCATCCACATTGGGAGCCCGGAAGGCCCGGGCAGTTAAAGCCCGAACTTGCCAATGATCTTTCGAATTCCAGGTAAGGCCAAGGGCCCAGGAAAGATCCTGGTTGTCATTCTGGATGCCTTCAAAGAAGGATGGATCCCAGTTTATAAATGTCTCGTCCTGCTCCTTGTATTTTGCGGTCACGCTTACCCAGGAGTACCTTAATCCGGCATCCAGGAAAAGAGTTTTGGCAGTATTGCTAATACGATAGTTAAAATAGGTTCCCATGGCCTGCAGCGTACTTCCATCGCTGGGATACCTGGTTAATTCCCGACCTGGAGTCAATCTTCCGGTTACCACCGATTGCTGCAATACCCTTGATTTGACATCATTGTAATTACCATCAAATCCGTAACCTATTGTGTGATTTCCTGCCTGATCAAGGTCCTTAGAAAAATCCATGGTCAAACCATAGACTAGCAGATCTTCACTATTCCAGGTTCTTGAACTTCGACCAAACTTTCTGGAAAAACGATCCTCATCTATTTTTTGAAAACTCGCAATGATGGTTGACTTATCGAAGAGGACATTTTCTTTGAACATGTTAAACTTCAGCGATCCCAATACTCTTTCCTGCGGTCCGTAATACCACTCCGAAAACTTCACCTGATCTGGTCCGCCACTTGTTTCTGTAAGGCGGTCGTAGCGAGGCACATCAGAGGTGGTACTATATTGACCATTAATCGTAAGGAAAGCCTTCTGTCCAAGTTT
>JABDJM010000412.1 GCA_013002475.1 Saprospiraceae bacterium
TCAAGTTGATAAGGGATGAGAAAAATGCATTCCTGTTTGAAAATGAAAATGAAGATGTAAGAGTGCTGGCATGGACTACCACTCCCTGGACACTTCCTTCCAATACGGCTTTAGCGGTTGGTCCTAAGATCGACTATGTGAAAGTAAAAACAACCAATGTCTACACCCAAGACAAGGTCTCGGTGATCATGGCCGATGCACTGGTCCCCAAATGGATGGGTGGAAAAAAACAACCTGAGATAGAACAGAAATCCGATTCCTTTAAAGGTGTGGACCTGATTGATTCCCGATATGAGCAGCTATTAGCTTATGGAAATGAGATCGAACCTCTAAATGGAAAAACGGATGCCTTTAAGATCGTCGGAGGAAACTTTGTTACCACAGAGGATGGTACCGGAATAGTTCACACGGCCCCTTCTTTTGGTGCAGATGACCGCAGAGCAGGATTAGAGAATGGCATTGGCGCTCTTACCTTGGTTGATAAGCAAGGTAAGTTTATCGATAGTGTTGGCGAGTTTTCAAATCGCTATGTCAAAAACTACAAGGACGACCCCGATTTTGTGTCTGTGGATGTGGATATAGCCGTTCACCTGAAATTGAATAATCAGGCCCTCAATGTGGCTAAGTATGAACACAATTATCCTCATTGCTGGAGAACTGATAAACCGGTCTTGTACTATCCTTTGGATTCCTGGTTTGTGAAAACATCCTCATTAAAAGAGCGAATGTTTGAGTTGAATCAAACCATCAACTGGAAACCTGCTTCCACCGGAACCGGAAGGTTTGGAAAGTGGCTGGAAAACCTGCAGGATTGGAATCTTTCCCGCTCACGATTCTGGGGAATTCCTCTTCCTATCTGGCGTAGCCTGGATGCCGAGGGCAACACCATTGAAGAGACTTGTGTCAATTCCATAGAGCATTTAGAAATCGAAGTAAAAAAGGCCAATGAAAAACTGGGTCTTAACCAACAGGTACCGGAAGACCTTCATCGTCCCTACATTGATGAAGTTATCCTGGCAGATAGCCAGGGAAATGAAATGAGACGCGAACTGGACCTGATCGATGTCTGGTTTGATTCCGGTTCAATGCCTTATGCTCAGTGGCATTATCCATTTGAAAACAAAGAGAAATTTCAGTCGCAGTTCCCCGCAGACTTCATTGCGGAAGGAGTGGACCAGACAAGGGGTTGGTTTTACACCCTGCATGCTATTGCAACATTGGTCTTCGATTCTGTGGCCTATAAGAATGTAGTTTCCAACGGTCTTGTCCTCGATAAGAACGGACAGAAGATGTCAAAGCGACTGGGAAATGCGGTAGACCCATTTATGGCTCTCGATAAGTACGGAGCGGATGCTAACCGTTGGTACATGATATACAACTCACCTCCTTGGGATAATCTGAAGTATGACCTGGAGGGAGTAAAGGAAGTGCGAAACAAGTTTTTCGGAACGCTTTACAACACTTATTCCTTTTTTAGTCTCTACGCCAACATCGATAAATTCCTATATGCAGAAAATCCAACAGCACTCGAGAAGAGACCCGAGATCGATCGCTGGATCATATCAAAGCTGAATTCCCTGATCAAGGATGTAGATGCGGCCTACGGAGATTATGAAGCCACACAGGCAACCCGGGCGATCTCTGATTTTGTCCAGGATCAACTAAGTAATTGGTATGTACGATTGTGCAGGAGAAGATTTTGGAAAGGAGAGTACTCCGATGACAAGATCCAGGCCTACCAGACTTTGTATGATTGCATGGTAACTGTAGCAAAGCTAATTTCTCCGGTTGCCCCTTTCTTCGCAGATTGGTTGTACAACAACCTTAATATGCATACTGGCCGCGAAGAGCATCAATCTGTACACTTGGCGGATTTCCCTAAAGCAAATGAGGCGGCCATTGACAAAGATTTAGAGGAGCGGATGGATTATGCCCAACGGATTTCATCATTAGTATTAAGCCTAAGAAAAAAGGAAAACCACCGGGTTCGTCAACCGCTACAAAAGATCTTGTTGCCAGTATTGAATGAAACGTTTGAAAGCCAGGTAAAAGCTGTAAACGACCTGATCCTGGCCGAGACCAATATCAAAGAGATCCAATATGTTAAGGACACGGAGGGCTTGGTAAAGAAATCTATCAAACCAAACTTCAAGACACTTGGTCGGAAGCTGGGGAAAAATATGAAGGCAGCTGCAGCCGCTATCGGAGCAATGGGCGAGGCCGAGATCAAGGATGTTGAAAGCAAAGGTGTGTATACGCTTGCCTTGAATGGAGATTCGTACGAATTGGATCTGGAAGACTTTGTGATCAGTTCTGCTGACATACCAGGCTGGACCGTGGCAAACGATGGTCCGCTGACTGTGGCGCTGGATACAACGCTTAATGATGTTTTACTTGCCGAAGGAATGGCAAAGGAGCTCATAAATAGGATTCAGAATATCAGGAAAGATTCTGGCTTGGAAGTTACTGATCGGATTGAGGTGATTATTGATGATCATGAGGCAGTACGGCCAGCGGTTGAACAGTTTGGAGATATGATCAAGGCGGAGGTGTTGGCTGAGGGAATCAGCTTAGGTGATGCGAGCGGCGGAACGGAAGTGGAGCTTCCTGGAGAGCTTTGCTTGCGGATCAAGGTTGCAAAGATTTAATCCCGGTAACCACCTGAATGAACCCTTCCACCCGCATATACGTTTTCTATTGCTTTCACCCTATTTAGCTTAAATATACTTTTATCTTTATCGGCCAATGAGGGGCATCACTACACTGTTATTTTTGCTCGGAATTATTGGGACACTATTTGCGCAAGATCAACCCAGAGAGGTTGTTGCCCGCAAGGTGATCGGAAAGGTCGTCCCAGATGGAATAATGGACGAGCCCGTTTGGCAACACATCCAGCCTTATTCCAGTTTTTCCCAGTATTTCCCTTCCGATACCGTCAAGGCAAAACACGACACGGAGGTCTATATTGCCTATGACGATCAAAACCTCTATTTGGCCGCCAAATGCTACTCCGTTGGAAATGATTTCCAGGTCCAATCCTTAAAACGGGATTATTCCTTCTTTGGTGGAGACAACATCACCTTTGTCCTGGACACCTACGATGATAAGACGAATGCCTTTATGTTTGGAACCAACGCCTTTGGGGTCCGAAGGGAGGCTACCATCTCTGGGGGTGGTAGAAACCGGAATGACTTCGATATGTCCTGGGAAAATAAGTGGACAGGTAATTCAAAAAGACATGACGGTTATTGGGTAACTGAATTAGCCATTCCTTTTAATTCACTTCGTTTCAGTCCTGGAACAGCGAAATGGCGGTTCAATGCCTATAGAGTAGACTTCCAGGATTATGAGATAACCAACTTTGCTCATCACCCTTCTCAGGTGATCATTGCCGATATGGCCTTTATGGCGGATTTGATCTTTGAAAAGCCCTTGAATTTTGGTGGAAAAAATGTTTCTCTGATCCCGTACCTAAGTGGCGGCGTGAGCAGAGATTATGAGGATGTAGATCAATCCAAAAATGACTTTACCTCAGGAGTAGGCGGAGATGCAAAAATTGCTCTTACCTCCGGCTTAAATCTTGATCTCACAGTAAATCCGGATTTTTCGCAGGTGGAAGTAGATCAGCAGGTGACCAACCTCCAACGCTTTGAGGTATTCTTCCCTGAACGAAGACAATTTTTCATCGAAAATGCAGACTTGTTCGGAGGTTTCGGATCCGGGAGATCAAACCCATTTTTCTCTCGGAGAATAGGGATTTCATTGGATACAACAACAGAAGAGAATGTTCAGAATACTATTCTTGGTGGGGTCAGGCTGAGTGGAAAACTGAATGATAGATTTCGATTGGGTTTTCTGAACATGCAAACCGCGGCTCAGGTTGAAAATGATTTGCCAAGCTTTAATTATTCTGTTTTCGCAGCAGAGCAAAGAGTATTTGACCGATCAAATATTGGTTTTATCCTGGTGAACAGACAGGCGTTTAATCCTGATGAATTTGATGGGACATACGATAGCTTTAACAGAGTGGCAGGCGTAGAATATCGATTGGCTACCCCGGAAAACCTGTGGACTGGTAAGTTCACTTACCACCAGGCCTTGACAGAGCATAAAACAAAGAATGCCTTTTCACATATGGCTTTCCTGAAGTACCAGAAAAGAGCATTTGAGTTGGAGTACTTTCATAGTCTTATTGGGGATGGTTTTGACGCTCAGGTGGGATTTGTCCCCAGGCGGGATATCTTCTTCTCAAGCCCGGAAGCAGAATTCAAATTCTATCCCCAGGGAGATATCGTTTCCAATTATGAAATAGGAATAGATGCCCGCCTACTTTTTAAGCTTGGGGCCGATGATGATCTCATCGTACCTGACTTTAAACTTCTCGAAAAGGGAGCAGAGCTTTCCTTTAATATGAGCCTGACGAACTCCTCAAGATTCAATGCGGCGTTGGAGTATGAGGACCTCATCCTTTTAGATGATTTTGATCCAACCAGAGTTCAGGATGAAGATATTTTTCTTCCAGCAGGATCAAAGCACCGATTGACCATTTTCAGAATGAGTTATAACTCTGATAACAGAAAGAAATTCTTTTACAACCTCCGACCCTTGATCGGATCATTTTATGGCGGGTTTCGTGGAGGTGTATCGGGAAGAGTTGGTTATAGATTTCAACCATATATATCTGTAAGCGTGAATTATAATTATAACCACCTTGACTTGGGTGGAAACTTTGTTCCCGCTGATCTGTGGTTGGTAGGTCCAAGGTTCGATGTAACCTTCACAAAGAATCTGTTTTTCTCTAGCTTCGTTCAGTTTAATAATCAGGCTGAGAACCTAAATATTAATGCCAGGGTTCAGTGGCGCTTCGCCCCGGCGTCTGATTTCTTCCTTGTGTACACGGATAACTATTTAACCGAAAATTTCGATCAGTTTGAAGTTAGGAACAGAGCCCTGGTGGCTAAGGTTACCTATTGGATCAACTTGTAATTAGCGAGTGGCCTGGATCAGATATTGAGCCTGTCCTGAGATGCCTTGAAGAGTTAGGATCCCATCATTGTATTCCATTCGATATTCCTGCCCAAATAACAAAATTGTGTTTCCATCAGCGGAAAGAGTGTAGTGACTTTCATCCTGATTTCTATCACCTGAGATGTTTGTCCATTCCCAAATGCTTTTCCCACTGGTCGCATCCTGATGTGCAAAATCAATTAAGAAGCTGGACAGGTTTTGTCCCATTTGCTCCTGAGAATTCAACAAGTATGAATCAACCACCCAGTCTCCCGCAAATTCATAGTGGGTGGCAACTAATTCCTCATCCATTGATGGAACACAGGAAAACAAAAGAAGTACAGGGAGAAGTAATAGGATCGTGATTGGATTTTTCATGGTTTACTTGCTTACAGTTTGCATAGGCAAGAAGTATACCAAGGAAGTATTTTATAAAAATGAGGGAGGGTCCTGAGATTGATTAACGCTTTGAAAAGATGGGGCCTTTGATGGATTTTTCCTCCAAACGCTGGTTCAGCCAGCTTACATGAAGAAAATCTTTTATCTGACATTGATCATAAGGAACAAATCCTCTTTTTCCGAGAGAAGTAAGGATCTGTGCAAAAAGGGTCCCGCTTTTTTTCTGGAAACCCTGGATATAAAATTCCTCCTCTTTTTCAATTTGACCACGTAGAAAACCATATGGGCTTTCCGTAAAGTGTAAACTAGATCGAAGGCTAGTGGCTTTTAATATGCTCCGTTTTTCCGGATAAAGGATTTCAAATGATTTTTTTCCTGCATTCCAAAACCATGTTTGACTAAATAGCTCCCAGGTATCTTCAGTTTCTTTGAGCATGGCCGATTGAATACTTCCATTACTAAAATCGAGATGGATGTCGTCCCTAGAATCCCCTTCCAAAACTTCTCCAAATACCTTTTTGAAACTCCCTCCCTGAAAACTAAAAACATCAATCCAGGTTGAGCTTTCATCATCTTCAATACCCTTGGAAATTTTTTGGACAATGATCTCCGGTCTGTCATCACCGGTAGTCTCACAGATATCAAGAAAATCAACGACGGTCTTTCCAAAAGTGGACTCCCCTGAAAGGGGCAAAAATATGCAGGCATCATCCGGATTGGTGATCACCAGGTATGTTTCAAGATAACTCTTCGGCAAGATGCTTAATCCGGCAGCCATATCGGAACCGGCAATAACTCCAAACCACAGTTCACTAGTTTCAAAGCCCCTTCCGAAATCAATCTGGCTTTCATGAGAGGCATGTAGGCCTTGAGGAAGGTTTTCCTTATTGTCCCGAACGGCAAGGGCATCTCCAAACACCCAGCCTTCATCTCCCTTTGAAGTTTGGACTTTCCACCAGGGGAATAGTTGCTTTTGGGAATCATCCTCCAGCCAGCTGGCGGTGCTTTCCAGGATGATCACTTTTTCCCCGGCGTAAGCCAATGTGGAAGTAGCTGTGCTAAAACTGGAGTCGGTATGCAGCTGGCTGTTATTGACCAGGATCCCATAAGGAGGAGTATCCTGGGCTCCAAGGAGTCCGGTTATTCCTAAAAATGCTATGGCGATGAGATAAAGTCGGGTCATCTTATTATTTAATGCAAATTCCGGGCCTCTGTTTTCAAAGCAGCTTTGTTTAATGGATCATTAACTTTCCGGGGATTCCCTAATAAATGGTAAATTCAGGGATACCCGGAGGCCTCCATTTTTATACTCAAACGACACCATGAAGTTCATATTTCCTCTTCTTTTTTTACCCCTCGTGATTTTTTCTCAGGACCCGGATAAGGTTGAAATCATCCCTATCAAAGTGACTGAAGAGGTATATATGATGAAAGGGGCAGGTGGAAATATGGGGCTCTTGGTCGGAGAGGAGGGCATTTTACTGATTGACGATCAATTTGCTCCGCTTAGTGAAAAGATAATGGCTGCGATCAGAAAGATCGATCCCGGACCATTAAAATATTTAATCAACACCCACTGGCATGGTGATCATACAGGTGGGAATGAAAATTTCAAAAAGGCAGGGGCAACAATTCTGGCCCATAAAAATGTCCATAAGCGTTTATCTGAGGATCAATTCATGCAGGCCTTTGGAAGACAGGTTGAAGCCAAGCCCAAGTCCTACCACCCGAACATCACTTTTAGTACGGAAATGAACCTGTATTTTAACGATGAAGCCATTTTGATCTTTCATTCGCATGTTGGACATACCGATGGAGATGCACTGATCTATTTTCCAAAAAACAACGTGATCCATATGGGAGATACTTACTTCCAGGGGAAGTTCCCATTTGTTGATCTATCCAGTGGTGGCTCCGTCAAAAGTCTGATCAAATCCATCAACCAATCTCTGATCCTGATCGATGACGCTACTCAAATTATTCCTGGTCATGGAAACCTGTCCAACCGGGCTGAGCTGCTTAGTTATCGAGATATGGTCGATGATATGTATCACAGGGTAAAACAATCCATCTCCTCCGGTCTTTCTCTGGAAGAGGTTCAGGCCGCCAATCTAAGCAAAGAGTATGAAGACGATTGGGGAGGGGGATTTATCTCCGGAGAAAAATTCGTCAAGACGATCTATGATGAGTTAAGCCGAAAAGAATAGAATTAGAAGGCAGGTTTGGCTTGAAATAAGCAAAGCTGAAATGCTTTGTAAACCTTGGATTTGGATACCACAGGGTTTTGGATGATCAAGCCCCAGCGGCCTACATGCCTTTGGTATGGGCGCAATTTTTCTAGCAAAATGGATATTAGGATTTTGAGCTCCAGAGGCCTGCCTGCCGGTATCAGGTAGGAGCGTAATTTTCAATCCTCTACCCCCCAATAATCTTTTTTTGCTTGATTGGTCTCTTTTAATCGTCTTGATAATTGGGTACCTTTGGCAGCCTCTCAACAGAACTACAGGAAGACTTGTTATTCTCTCGCACACACTAGTATTGATCGGGCATGTCCAGAAAAAAAGAAGGGAAAAACGGAGCTTCCGGATTTAGTAAAGGGTTTATCGAAGTCATCGGTGCCCGTGAACATAATCTGAAGAATATCGATGTAAACATTCCACGAAACCAACTGGTCGTGGTAACGGGGATTTCCGGCTCCGGAAAATCCTCATTAGCCTTTGATACCATCTATGCAGAAGGACAACGAAGGTACATGGAGACCTTCTCCTCTTATGCCCGGCAATTTATCGGGGATATGGAAAGGCCTGATGTGGAGCAGATCAACGGATTAAGCCCCGTAATCTCCATCGAACAAAAAACAATTGGCCGTAACCCAAGATCCACTGTCGGCACCATAACTGAGATCTACGATTTCATGCGGCTGCTCTTTGCCAGAGCCGGAGATGCTTATTCCTTTGAAACTGGAAAAAAGATGGTCAAATACACCCAGGAGCAAATGGTTGCCCAGGTGTTCAAACAATTCAACGGAAAGAAAATCCTGATCCTGGCTCCGCTAGTTCGTGCAAGAAAAGGGCACTACAGGGATTTGTTTGAAAGCATTCGAAAGCAAGGCTACACCAAGGTCAGAGTGGACGGAGAGATCCTGAACTTAAGCCCTGGAATGGTGGTAGACCGATATAAGGTCCATGATATTGAAGTAGTGGTCGACAGGATCAAAGTGGGTCAAGAAAGAAAAGAACGACTAGGCACTTCCATCGACACGGGGCTCAAAATGGGTAAGGGTCTGATCCAGATCATGAATGCAGACACTAAAGAGACCTTACCATTTTCAAAGCATCTCATGGATCCGGATACCGGAATCTCTTATGAAGAACCAAGTCCCAACTCCTTCTCCTTCAATTCTCCATATGGGGCCTGCCCAACTTGTAAGGGCCTTGGCAAGGTCAATGAAGTTGATATGGAAAAGGTCATTCCGGATGATTCCAAAAGTATCAACGATGTCGGGATTGTACCCTTTGGTGAAGTCAGAGACAACTATACCTTCAAGCAACTACGAAGCATTTCAAAAAAGAACAAGTTCACTTTTTCCACTCCCATAAAATCCATCCCTAAAAAAGCTTTGGAGATGATCCTTTTTGGCGGAGATGAAACTCACTCCGTGAACCTTTCTTATAGCCAGCATGATTTCACCTACAATCTTGCACACGAGGGAATCGTAAACATGCTAAAGCGATGGTACGAAGAATCTGGTTCCGAAAGAATCCGTCGTTGGGCGGAAGAATTTATGACCATTGCCAGCTGTCCCGATTGTCATGGCTACCGCTTAAAAAAGGAAAGCCTGCATTTTAAGTTGAATGAAAAGCACATTTCCGAGCTTGCCCAAATGGGCATTGTAGAACTGGCGGATTGGATGAAAAAACTGGACAAAAAACTAAGCAAACGACAATCAGCAATTGCCAAGGATGTGCTCAAAGAGATTAACCTTCGTTTGGGTTTCCTTTTGCATGTCGGGCTGGATTATTTGAACCTGGATCGCCCTGCCCGGACCCTCTCCGGAGGAGAGTCCCAGAGAATCCGTTTAGCCACACAGATCGGATCCCAGCTCACTGGCATCACTTACATCCTGGACGAGCCCAGCATTGGACTTCACCAGAGAGACAACCAAAAGCTGATTGAAGCCCTGCGCGAACTAACGGACATTGGAAATACCGTAGTTGTCGTGGAACATGATAAGGACATCATGATGGCTTCAGACTTTTTAATCGACCTGGGACCCGGTGCAGGAAAGCATGGCGGAGATCTGGTAGGCCAGGGAAAGCCCGAAACTTTTTTGAATCAGGATACCATTACCGCAAGATATCTCAGCGATGTGGACCAGATCGAAGTCCCCAAAAAGAGAAGGGGTGGGACAGGAAAAAAAATGATCCTCACCGGAGCCGAGGGGCACAACTTAAAGAAAGTTGATCTGGAGATCCCGCTGGGAAAATTCATCTGCGTTACCGGAGTTTCCGGCTCAGGAAAATCCAGCCTGATCAACCAAACATTGTATCCGATCCTTCGCAGACATTTTTACAAAAGCGTCCGAAGAGCACTTCCTTATAAAAGTATCAAGGGCATTGATCATGTAGATAAGGTGATCGAGATAGACCAGTCCCCTATCGGGAGAACGCCAAGGTCAAACCCAGCCACCTACACAGGAGTATTTACTGATATCAGAAAAATATACTCGAGCTTACCTGAAGCTAAGATCCGGGGATACAAACCTGGTAGATTTAGCTTCAACGTCAAAGGAGGTCGTTGCGAGGAATGCGGTGGTGCTGGTAAGCGGGTGATAGAAATGAACTTTCTGCCGGATGTGTCGGTGGATTGCGAGCGGTGCTTTGGGAGAAGGTACAACCGCGAAACTCTGGAGATCCTCTTCAAGGGAAAATCTATAAGCGATGTCCTGGACATGACCGTCGAGGAGGCCACGCAATTTTTTGAAAACATACCCAACATCTATCGCAAGATGAAAACCCTGCACGATGTAGGGCTCGGCTATATTACCTTGGGTCAGCAGGCCACCACTCTTTCAGGTGGGGAAGCGCAGCGGGTGAAGCTCTCAGAGGAGTTAAGCAAAAGAGATACTGGGAATACCATGTACATCCTCGACGAGCCTACGACAGGGCTTCATTTTGAAGATATAAAACACCTGCTTCAGGTCCTCAATAAGCTGGTGGACAAAGGAAATACCATAATCGTGATCGAGCATAATCTGGATGTCATCAAAATGGCGGACCACATCATCGACATCGGCCCTGAAGGGGGCGACAAGGGAGGATTCATAGTGGCGCAAGGTACCCCTGAGTCCATTGTGAAGGTGAGAAAAAGCTACACAGGGAAATTTCTCAAGCCCGAGCTCAACAACTAGACGAAAAACCAGGATTGGTCGAATATTCTGCCGAAATCGGAGATCTACATAGGATATGCCGTTATTCTTTCGTTAAACAGAGGCAATTGGCAAGGTTATCGAGGAACTTTAAATGCAAATCCCTGTATATTTATATAGGTAAACTCAGGGAATCGGCTCATTTCTGCCGTTTTAATCCCTCCAATTAATCAGATTGTATGAAAAATAAGGGTGTTTTAGCTTTTGTGATCGTTTTGGCGGCTATGGTTGTAGGTGCATATCTTCCTACCAATCTGAACAGTGCTGAAAAAGAATCCATCCTGATTAGGACAATGGTAGAAGGGCTTAATCAGCTCCATTTCCAGCCGGTAGGTATTGATGATGAATTCTCTGCCAAGGCATTTGACATGTACATCGACCGGCTTGACCCCGGAAAGAGGTGGTTGACCCAAGGTGATGTCAAAGCTCTACACACTTATAAGC
>JABDJM010000475.1 GCA_013002475.1 Saprospiraceae bacterium
GCTTAGGCCTGTATACTAGCTCGTTTTCTTAGTGGTAGTTTTCTTTCTGGTAGTTCTTTTTGCGGTGGTCTTCTTTTTAGCAGCAGTTTTCTTCTTCGCCGGAGCTTTTTTCTTTTTTGCAGGAAAAGCATTGGGCATCTGCTCAACAATGATGGCCTTGATTGCTTCCAGATTAAGCTCTGCGGCCTGTTCCGGAGTCATTCGCTTATCATCGACCTTAGGAAGCTTTAAACGCTTTTTCTTGAAGCGGATGATCGGCCCCCATCGTGCATTTTCTATGTCAATTTTTTCCTCCTCAAATCTTTTGATATAGCGGTTCGCCTCCTTTTCGATCTTAGCCTCGATCAATTCGTACATCTCTGCATCAGAGATAGTTTCCGGATCAAACCTTCTTGGGATATTGATAAACCAATCGTTCCATTTCAGGAATGGACCAAAGCGGCCTTTACCTTTTGTAATTGGTTTATCATCATAAGTGCCTACCGGAGCGTCGGCTTTTTTCTTCTCTTCTATGAGCTCAACGGCCCTGTCGAATTTTATTTCCATGGGGTCTTCACCCTTCGGGAGGGAAACAAACTTTTCATTATGCTTTACATAGGGACCAAACCTTCCTACCGCAACAGTAACCATCTGACCTTCATACTCGCCAAGATCTTTGGGTAGCTCAAAAAGCTTGAGAGCTGGCTCCAACTCAAGAGTTTCCAAACGCTGACCTGGTCTCAGGTTGGCGTATTTGGGTTTATCATCCTCGCCAAGTTCTCTTTGTGAACCAATTTGAACAACTGGACGGCCAAGGCGTGTCATCCGCACAAGAACTGTAAGTCCTGTCTCCGGATCCTTCCCTAGGATTCGCTCTCCATCTGCTCGTTCTCCATGCTCCATGGTTTCTTCAACCACCTTATGAAAGGGAACATAAAATTCATCCAGCATTTTCTGCCACTTCTCTTTCCCTTCTGCTACCCCATCAAACCTCTTTTCAATATTGGCGGTAAAGCTGTAATCCATGACATTGTCAAAATGCTTGTCAAGGTAATCCACAACCACCATTCCCATATCCGAAGGAACCAACCGGTTTTTGATAGCCCCCGTCATTTCCGTCTTAGTTTCTGTTTTAACCACACCGTCCGCAAGTCTCAAATACTGATAGGCCCTTTCGTTTCCATCAGTATTGCCTTTATATACGTAACCTCTGGCGGGCTCCATGATCTTGGAGATCGTTGGGGCATAGGTAGAAGGTCTTCCAATTCCAAGCTCCTCCATTTTTTTCACCAGAGCGGCTTCCGTAAATCGCGCCGGAGGTCTGGTAAAGCGTTGGGTGGCCGTCATGTGACCCAAATCCAATTCCTGGCCCTCAGACAATGGAGGTAAAATCCCTTTTGAAGTCTCATCATCTTCGTCTTCATCTGAACTTTCTAAATAAACCTTTAGAAAACCGTCAAACTTCAGAACCTCTCCTTCTGCCTTCAATTGTCTGTCCGGCACCTCAGAGATATTGATCCGGACAATTGTTTTTTCAAGTTCCGCATCAGCCATCTGGGAGGCAATAGTTCTTTTCCAGATCAACTCGTACAGACGCTGCTGGTCTCGGTCAGCTCCGGCTGTCATCCTTTCTATATAGGTAGGACGAATAGCCTCGTGAGCTTCCTGAGCATTTGATTTCTTTGTTTTATATCTGCGAGTGTGCACATACTCCTTACCAAACTTGCTTTCGATCTCCTGGGCGATGCTTGTAAGCGCCACCTCTGAAAGATTAACGGAATCCGTTCTCATATAGGTGATCAAACCCGCTTCGTAAAGTTTCTGGGCATTGATCATCGTTCGTTTAACAGAGAATCCCAATTTCCGGCTTGCATCCTGCTGAAGTGTGGATGTAATAAAGGGAGCAGTAGGTTTCCTTCGGATCGGTTTTTTCTCGATAGAGCCAATGGAAAAAATGCTTTTTGCACAAGCATTTAGGAATTCCCCGGCTTCCTTTTCAGTTTCGAGTCGTTGTGGCAATTCCGCCTTGAGCTCAGCCATCTTACCGGCCTGATTCTTAACAAGGAATATCGCACTGACCTTGAAAAAAGGTTTTGCTTCGAACTTCTGGATCTGTCTTTCTCTTTCAACCACCAGTTTTACTGCTACAGACTGAACTCGGCCGGCAGAAAGCTTTCCCTTTATCTTTCTCCATAATAGGCCTGACAATTCAAAGCCCACCAGGCGATCCAAGATCCGGCGGGCTTGCTGAGCATTTACCAGGTTGATATCCACAACCCTGGGGTTCTGGATGGCATTTTGGATAGCAGGTTTGGTGATCTCCCGAAATACGATCCGCTTGGTGGTTGCGGAATCCAGGCCTAATACATTACATAAGTGCCAGGAAATGGCCTCTCCTTCCCGATCCTCATCCGTAGCTAACCAAACCTCATCGACCTTCTTTACCTGCGCCTTTAGTTCCTTTACGACCTTTTGCTTATCAGGGCTTACATCATAATGTGGCTCATAATCATTTTCAACGTCCACCGCATTATTACCCTTGATAAGATCCCGTACATGACCATAGCTGGACTTCACAGAAAAATCCTTACCAAGGATCTTTTCAATGGTCTTGGCTTTTGCTGGTGACTCAACGATTACGAGATTTTTAGCCATAGAGGAATTTCATTAGATGTGTAAATCCTGAATTTCAAGTACGCCTTTTCTGGGTAAAGGATACTTTTTCAAGGATGCAAATGTATAAATTTTGAGAAAGGAACGAAAAAGGTGAAAAATTTGAGGGGGCTAAAAAAGGCAGTTTTAGCAGGTAACCTACTGTTTTTCAGGATTCACAGAATTTCTTTTTCTTTTTTCCTCGTGGATGATCTCACCCTTTTCAATGCGGCTTTTGAAATCTTCTTCTCTCTTTTGGATAAACCCTTCAATTAAAGGTTTTACATCCAAAGGCTGCTTTCTGAGGTTCCTGTGATAGGTCAAAATAATGAAGCGTGCCATATCATCTGGATATGAGATACCCAGATTTCTAAGGTAATGAGACAATCGAGACCCTTCGTAAAAACCCCAATTCCTCATCATCCATCGTCCCAGACTAAAATGAAGTTTTCTGGCAGCTTCGTTTTCGTCAACTGACAAAAACTTCTTTTTGCTTTCGTCATCGATCAGATCATTTAACTGAATGAAAGCATCGGCAATATCTTTTGGAATATAGATCCGATCAAGATATTCCCTGGATATACGATCCTGATAATAGGCCTCCGCCTCGGCCTTTACATTAGCAGGGTCCTGGGCAAGGGAAGGAGTTGCCAGAAGGGCAAAGGCAAAAAGCAAAAACAGTGAGATGTATTTCATAGGATCTTTAACAAGCTGTAATCCAAAACGCAAAGTTCAACAAATTTATTGAACAATGATCTTCTTTGTTATTCTTCCAATCCGCTGCCCACTAATCGCGAGGAAGTAGATTCCTGCTGAAACCTCCTCCAGATCAAAGGTCTGGGCGCTCATTAAACTTTCGTTAAAATCCCAGAATCTCATTTCTTTTCCCTGAAGATCGATCAGACTTACAGAACTTACTTCTAAAGGCGTCTCAAATTCCAGGGTTACAATTTGGCCGGCCGGATTAGGGAAGACCTTAATCCCGGAGAATTCATTTAGATCAGACAAAGAAGATAAGGGCTCGACCCAAATCGATTGCTGAGCGGAATTCGTGCATCCCTCTTCAATAGTAGCTGTCAAATAAATGGTATGGTAGCCAGGTTCCTCAAAAGTATGCGCAGGAGAGGCATCCAAGGATGTAAACCCATCACTAAATTGCCATAGATAATTAGAAATGCTCGCTGTTGAATTTGCTACAGGAGAAAATGCCTCACCAAATGGTATGGTATCTGAAGCCAAATCAATTCCAAGATCAAAGGAACTAGTAGTGTCCGGCTCCACGAAGATCCTTTGAGGATCACAGTTATAATCCTTTTCTATGGTTATGTTATAAAAATAAGGGTACCGGGTTGTCCCCAGTTCCGAGCCGGTAATTACAAATTCACCCCCTGCTACGAAAGGGTATTGTACCCCAACAGTTTTCTCGAGAAGTTTCT
>JABDJM010000499.1 GCA_013002475.1 Saprospiraceae bacterium
GTTCCGGCTTATCATAGCTTATTAGTCCAAATGACACCTGGAAGCATCGGCAAGGATATGCTGGAGCAAAAGATATTTGAGCTTATCACTGAGAAAAGGTCAGATCATGAGAAAGGTGAAACATGGACAATTCCCGTTAATTATGAAGGCCCCGATCTTGAGGAAGTCACTGGTCGATTAGGCCTTTCTGTGGAAGAATTAATTCGTCTTCACACAGGAACAATCTATCCGGTGTTTTTTATTGGATTTCTACCTGGCTTTCTCTATCTGGGTCAAACACCTAATGAACTTCATATTCCAAGAAAAGCAATACCAAGAGCCAGGGTCCAAAAAGGATCAGTAGGTTTAGCGGGCTCACAAACAGGGATCTATCCTTGTGAAAGTCCTGGTGGCTGGCAGATCATTGGAACTACAGACTTTGAATGGTTTAATCTTAATAGTAACTCTCCTTCTTTGATTAATCCGGGCGATTCAATTCAATTCGTTGCTGTGTAATGGGAAGTTGTCGAGTCATATCGCCAGGAGTTTACACCAGCATACAGGATGAAGGGAGAACAGGGGTCGGTCATCTTGGAATTCCGATTTCTGGGGCCCTGGACAAGAATAGCATGTACAGAGCTAACCTTGCCATAGGTAACCCTTCGTATGCAGCTGTACTAGAGATAACTCTTAACGGGCCAACTTTAGAATTTGATCAAAAGACAAAACTGGCCATTGAAGGTGCTGAGATCGAGATTTGGATCGATGAAGATATGGTCCCAAATAATAAGCCGATTGAAATCAAGGCTGGAAGCCGGTTAAAGTTTGGAAAGGTGCTTTCCGGAGTTCGATGTTACCTGGCAATCCAAGGAGGATTTCAAGGAAAAAAAATTATGGGGTCCATGTCCATGTGCCGATTTGTAACGGAGGCAATCCGACTACAGAAAGGCGATTTGATTTCATTTGGAGCTTTGGAAAAAGTGGAGACTAAATCCATGATCCCAGACAAAACTATTTTGGAGGAACGGAGAATAGATGTGTTGCCTGGTCCTGAGTTTGATTGGCTTAGCGAGGAAGACCAAAAAAGTATTTATGCAAAGGAGTTTCATCTAAAACCGCAATCAAACAGATCAGCTTTTTTATTTGAGGGTGATCCGCTTGAGATCGATAAAAAAAGGGAACTGATCACAAGTCCGGTCTTTCCTGGAATAGTGCAGTGTTATCCGAATGGTCAGCTTGTTCTTCTTCATAGGGATGCCCAAAGGACTGGTGGGTATCCAAGGTTGTTGATCTTTCCTGAGGAAAGTTTAGATGTCATAGCTCAGAAAAGGATAAGGGAAAAGTTTACCTTAAATTTTGAAAATCGTTAGCCATATGAAATGCACTCTGGTATTACTAGTTTCTCTTTTTATCTCATCTGGTGTTTGTGCACAAACCCTTTCTGCTAAAGAGCTATTGGAAAAAAGTATCGCCTATCATGACCGTGATGGGAAGTTGATGAACAGTGATGTAAAGCTTTCCCTAAATGAGCCGAGGCCCGGAGGGCCGGATCGGGTTTCTGAAATCTCTTTCTTACCAATGAAGAGTGCCTTTCTCCTGAAAAGGACTGCTGGTGAAGATGTCATTAGAATGGAAGTTATAGAAGGCGAATCCAGTTTTACCCTTAACGGATCTTCTGACCTATCTGAAGAAGAAACAAAGAAGTTTCGTTTGAGCAAGGAAAGGGTAGTCATGATGCGGGATTACTATCACTATCTATGGTTTTTACCGATGAAGCTAAATGATCCCGGAACCAACCTTCATCCGGAAGTTAAACCCTATGATTTTTTTGGAACCCCCTCCTTGCAAGTGAAGGTTAGTTATTCTCCGGAGGTAGGAACGGATACCTGGTATTTCTATTTTGATCCCTCGACTTTCGCAATGGTGGGTTATCGTTTTTACAAAGATGAAAGCAAAAATGACGGGGAGTATATTCTCCTTGAGGGGGAGGTTCAAAATGATGGGTTCCGCATCCCTAAAACCAGGAAATGGTATATGCACCAGGATGATAAGTACCTGGGGATGGATGAATTGATATCAATTGAACGAATCTAACCCATTGGTTGCCACCACTGGCAAATGATGCCACCCATAATGGTCATGGAAAGGACCCAGAATCCAGCATTGATGGCTATGTACTTCCAACTTCTTAATTCAAACAAGGCAAGGATGCTAATGATGGGGAAAGCGACGGTCATTCCTGTAATACTACCATGAAGCATTCCGTGGCCAAAGGATCTGTGTTTGTGTCCAAGCCTTTCAATTATGGTATCATAAAGCAATTGTGCCTCTGTTCCTGCTTCGCCCCAGCCTGACTCAGTTACAAATAGGGAAATGATACCACTATAATGATTGACAATGCTTACCAGGACAAGCGATAGAAATATACTGAACAGATAGGTGAGGGCAAGCCTCATTCCCATTGTGCCTGCAGGGATACCCACATTTTCGGCTTTTGCAGCTCGTTGCCATGGCCTTCCAAACATCAAAGGACTATACCATAGAAACCCAAAAAGGATCGGGATAAATGCACAAAAAAGAACAATAAAAATATTGATTGCCATATTGAGGAATTGCTGCAATGATATGGAAAAATTTGGGTAAGGTTTAACCCAATTGCTGCCTGAGCTTTTCTCATGATATTAATTTTTGACAAAGTATCCGGGTCCTTACTTTTTGGTATTTTTAGTTTTAAGTCAATCCCTTTCCAATGAAGAATTTCTTACTGCTTTCTATTTTATTGATTTCATCAAGTTTATGGGCTCAGGTAAAAGAAGCTCCGGATCGATTCCGGGGAGAAGGACCCTATTCTCAGTTAATCATAAGGGGAGTGACCATTGTAA
>JABDJM010000501.1 GCA_013002475.1 Saprospiraceae bacterium
GTACAATGGAATCCAAAACGCTCCTATTGGATAGGATCACTCGTTATATGCTGAAGACGAAAGGAAAGCAAATGCGACCCATTTTTGTTTTTCTATCAGCGAAGCTATGTGGTCAAATTTCTGAGTCTACCTACACTGCTGCGGCCATGATGGAACTCCTCCATACAGCCTCGCTTGTTCATGACGATGTGGTAGATGATTCCATTAAGAGACGAGGGTTCTGGTCCATTAATGCTCTCTGGAAAAGTAAGATCGCGGTTCTAGTGGGAGACTTCCTTCTTTCAAGAGGATTGCTAATTGCTGTAAAAAATAAGGAGTACGTGCTACTGGAAATTCTCTCAGAAGCGGTGGAGGAAATGGCAGAAGGAGAATTACTGCAAATTGAAAAAGCCAGAAGACTAGATATAAAAGAGGACATCTACTATAAGATCATAAAAAATAAATCAGCTTCTCTCATTTCCGCCGCCTGCAAGTCGGGAGCGAGCTCAGTTGGCGGCTCAACCGAAGAAGTGCAAAAGCTCTCCCTGCTCGGAGAAAGCATAGGCATGGCTTTTCAGATCCGCGATGATCTTTTCGATTATGGAGCCGAGGATGTAGGAAAACCTTTAGGGATCGATATCAAGGAAAAAAAGATGACCCTGCCACTGATCTACAGTCTTCAAAAATGCACGCCAAAAGAAAGGCGACGGATCATTTATCTTATCAAAAGGAAAAACACCAAGGCCTCTGCAATAAAAGAGGTAATTGAGTTTGTCAATAATTCAGGAGGAATAGAATATGCTCGAAAGGTGATGCAAGGTTTCAGAGATGAAGCTGTAAAGATCCTTCATGAGTTTCCACTAAGCCCTGCACGAGAATCAATGGAACAATTGATCGCTTACGTAACTGACAGAAAAAAGTGATCAGAGCCGTTCAATTTCCGCTCCGATAGCATTAAGCCTTTTATCAATTTCCTGGTATCCTCTATCTATCTGATGAATATTATGAATGACACTAGTGCCCTTAGCGCTCAACGCAGCAATCAGTAGGGCGACACCCGCTCTAATATCCGGAGAACTCATTTCGATCCCTCGTAACTGGGATTTCCGATCCAGCCCTATTACCGTTGCCCGATGAGGATCACACAAAATAATTTGGGCACCCATATCTATCAGCTTATCCACAAAGAATAGGCGGCTTTCAAACATTTTTTGATGGATCAGAACAGATCCCTTTGCCTGGGTTGCGGTCACTAAAACAATGCTCATCAGGTCCGGCGTAAAACCAGGCCAGGGAGCATCATAGATCGTCATAATACTGCCGTCAATAAAATGCTGGATCTCATAATGGTCTTGCGCAGGAATATGAATATCATCTCCCTCCAGATTTAATTGGACCCCAATCTTTCCAAATACAGATGGAATATTACCCAGCTCCTTGATCGCCGCATTTTTGATCCGAATGTCAGATTGAGTTAAGGCCGCCAAACCAATGAAGCTTCCTATTTCGATCATATCCGGCAGGACCCGGTGAGTAGTTCCTTGCAGGCTGGTTACTCCCTCGATCGTCAATCGGTTGGAGCCAATGCCCTCAATCCGCGCACCCATGGAATTGAGCATTCGACAAAGTTGCTGCAAATAGGGCTCGCAGGCGGCATTGTAAACGGTTGCGGTGCCCTCTGCTAAACTAGCGGCCATCACAACATTTGCGGTACCGGTAACAGAGATCTCATCCATCAGAATGTAGGTCCCTGTAAGTTTGTCTGCTTTTATGGAGAAAGTGCCTTCCTCCTCATCAAAGAAGAAGTTCCCCCCTAGTTTCTGAAGTCCATGGAAGTGAGTGTCCAATCTTCTGCGCCCAATCTTATCTCCACCCGGTTTCGGCAGATAGGCTCTGCCCAGCCGGGCCAACAATGGCCCAATTAGCATTACGGAACCCCGGATCTTTCTGGCGTCCTTCTGAAATTCGGCAGACCGAAAGAAATCCAGATCTATCTGATCGGCTTGAAAAACATAGGTATTCTGATCCTGGCGGGTGGTTTTAACCCCCAAACCCTTTAACAGGGCGATGAGTCTGTTGACATCAAGAATGTCAGGAATGTTGCTTATGGTAATTTCACCCGAGGTAAGAAGGACTGCCGAAAGCACCTGAAG
>JABDJM010000521.1 GCA_013002475.1 Saprospiraceae bacterium
ATACAATCGCATCGTCTACCAACATATTTCCAGTGCTGGATCCCATGAAGATCTTTACTCCACAGACTGAAGCAGGATCTGTTTTAAGCACCTCCTCAATGTTTTCATTTGAGGCTCCCATGAAGAAGGAATAATTTGCCAGCGAATTATTAGCAGCAATTTGATACTTGTCCTCCAATAGTTCCTGAGTAACGGCAGGAGGCTTGGTATTGGGCATCTCCATGTAACTGGTAACTCCACCCGCAACTGCTGCTCTGGGTTCCGTATACAGGTCGGCTTTATGTGTCAGTCCGGGCTCCCTAAAGTGGACCTGGTCATCAATAATGCCTGGCATGACCATTTTACCCTCTGCCTTGATTTCGATATCGGCCTTCAAATCCAAAGAGCTGTCAATTCGCTCAATTCGGCCGTCTTTGATAAAAATGTCTTGGTGGCTGGACGATCCCTCGTTTACAATTAATCCTCCCTTAATCAGAATGCTACTCATGGGTTTTATTAGTTGCTCAATAATACGATTTCCAAAATGCTTACAGAGCAAAATCCAAAAAAAAGTGGCTACCTCATGGTAGCCACTCAACCTACTATGCTATTCACCTAAACCTAATTATATTATTCTCGTTTCTCCCAGCCTATTCTCTATCAACGGTCTTAGTTGGCAGGCGGCTTTTACCATTAGAGACCGTTCACTTGGAAAGGGTACAAATCCTTTCTGTATATGCTTCAGGGTTCTATCACATAATGCTCTACGGTCGCCAATAAACGTGGCGTAGCAATTATTAAATGATGCTGTCCTTCTGATATTCTTTCTTAGAAAAGTTTGACCTGTTTTCAGATCCCTGAATTCCATACTGGTTCCCACACATACTTCCTGAAATTGATTGATCTCCAATACCTCAGCAAAGACTGTCTGATAAACCGGCACCTTAATAGGCTTGGCTAATGAATCCAAGAGAGGTTTACCACCTTTGCCTTTTTTAACTCTCCAGCCAGTTCTGATCTCCTTAGACTCTTCGAATCTTTTTTCTTTGACGAAAGTTGGTCCTACATCTACATGATTTACCAGGACGGTCATTTCGTAATCCATCAAATTCATGTCAGTAGGATCCAGATAGTATTTTTCCCAGAAGGTATTCAGGTTTGAAAAATTCAGACCCTCCAATTCCCTTTTTAAAAACCTGGGCGCAACCTGAGGTCTCCTTTTCACGGTATAGGCAATGTGGGCAATTCCAAGTTCTCTGGCTTCACTTTGAAGCTCGCGACTATCCTTAAAATTAGGTTTGTACGCTTCCACTTTTTGAAAAACATCAAAGGCCAGGCGTGCAGCATTTTTATCTCCCTTTTGGGCATCCGCCAGCAATTCCCGGGCTTCATCATATAAGAAGTAAGCTGCCCTATTTTCACTTTCAAAAATGATAGGATCCGTTTTTACGAATTTGAATCGTGCCTTAATGCCCTGGTTATCAATAATAGGCAGTAAGGGCTCCACCACCCTTTGCCTGGTTTCGATCTGATGGGCAATGAAATTTACTTTCTCCCAACTGGCCGCAGAATTGACCTCTTTCAAGCGCTTAATGGTGCGCAGGTCCTCCGCATTTGCCTTATGAAAACCTTCTTCCAGTGCTTTCACGTATTTCTGTTTTTTCTTTGACTTCCCCTGTAAACGCTTAACCGCCAGGGAAATGGCCAGGTCGTAATTCCCGGCATCGACTGCCCTTTCAAGATTGACACAACTTGACAAAAGAAAAATGGTTCCAACTAAGAGGAGACTGTGAAGACGAAGATTGTTTACTGGTTTCATGATAATCGGGTTTGTGGTTATAGATTTTTCTCGATAAACTTCTTTTATGAAAAGACTTCCCAATGACTCTTCAACATGCTAAAGCCAGGTTAAAAGAGGTTAAGGGATTCATAAAATCTCCTAGCTGAAGCAGAAAATAGCCACCGATATTGGATTAAATTTGCAGTATGCCAGTAGTGAATTCTCCAAAGCTGATCCCGCCTTTGCTCCAGTTTAATGGGCAAATGCAGACCCTGGTCCCCGGTATTTTTCGGAATCCAGGGCTCCCCCCCTATCAGCGTGAGCGGCTGACTTTATCCGATGGCGATTTTGTTGATCTGGATTGGGTCAAGGCAGATAGCGATAAGTTGATCATCCTTTCCCATGGTCTGGAAGGCAATTCCTTCCGCCATTATATCACTGGAGCAGCAAATTTCTTTGCGGCACAAGGATGGAACGTCCTCGCCTGGAATTGCCGTAGTTGCAGTGGTGAGATCAACAAAATGCCCAAACTCTACCATCATGGGGAGATCAAGGACATCGGTGAGGTCATTGACCATGCGATCAAAAAAGAAAACTTTGAGCAGATCTGGCTCATGGGGTTTAGCATGGGCGGGAATATTAGCTTGAACTATCTGTCCAAAACCGGGAATGAAATTCCTGAAGAGATTAAAGGAGCCGTTGTGTGTTCCTCTCCCCTCAATATGGAGCATAGTGTGAAGCAGTTGGAGACAAGGGCAGGTCGCATTTATAAAAAGCGATTTTTCAAAATGCTTGGGGAGAAGCTAAAAGCAAAGGCAGAACAATTTCCCGATTGGATTGATCTCTCGAAACTAGAAGAGGTAAAAGAATGGCAGGATTTTGATCGATTTTTTTCTGGTCCGATGAATGGGTTTGAAGATGAGTTTGACTTTTATCGGAATACAAGTCCTGTATATAGCCTGGAAAAACTCAAACATCCGGTCCTGGTCGTGAATGCTTTGAATGATCCTATTCTGGCTAAAGATTGCTACCCAAAAGAAATGGCCTACGGGCTCGACCTGTTTCATCTGATGACCCCCCTCCAGGGTGGCCATGTAGGATTTTCACAACGTCGAAAAAGGACTAGTTGGTTTGAAGAAACAGCCTTGGATTTTATTAGGACTTTTGTTTGAGAATCCCCAGCTGATCCTTCAATAATCCACCCTATTGTTTTAAGTTTGAATCCCTCCTATGGACTTCCGGATTCTACATACCGCTGATTGGCACCTAGGCCAGAAATTTCTGAATCAAAGCCGGATTGCAGAGCAAAAGGCTGTCTTAGATCAGATCCTCAGATTGATCGAAAACGAAAGGATCAACCTATTGATCATTGCCGGAGATATTTTTGATCAGCGAAATCCATCGATCTCGGCAAGGAAGCTTTATTATGACTTTCTGAT
>JABDJM010000529.1 GCA_013002475.1 Saprospiraceae bacterium
CCTTAGATCCCTGCTCTTTACATTCTCGATATGCCAGGCAACATAGTTCCTGATGCCAGTTTCAATATCAACTTTAGGATCATAACCGAGGAATTCCTTCGCCCGGGAAATGTCCGCATTGGTGCGCTGAACGTCGCCGGGTTGCATGGGAAGTTGCTGGATGTTGGCCATCCGTCCGGTTTCCTTTTCTATCAATTGTATTTGATTCTTGAGAGGAATGGTTTTCGACTCTCCAAGATTGATGATATCAAAACCTTTGACCTTATCCATTGCCAACACGATCCCCTGGACGATATCACCTACATAAGTATAATCCCTTTCAGAATTTCCATCTCCAAACATCGTGATGGATCTTCCCTCAAGAATAGCTTGCGTAAACTTCGGGATGGCCATTTCAGGTCTCTGGCTTGGTCCGTAGACGGTAAAAAACCGGAGACACAAAATATCCATTCCATACAAATGGTGGAAAGTATGACAGAGTAATTCCCCAGCCTTTTTTGTGGCTGCATATGGAGAAATGGGATTGTCCACCGGGTCAGATTCTGAGAAAGGAACTTTTTCATTGTTGCCGTAAACAGAAGAGGAGGATCCAAAGATCATCTTCGTACAACCCGCTGAACGCATCGCCTCAAGAAGATTCACTGTGCCCATCACATTCACATCGTAATAAAGTTGCGGGTTTTCAATAGATGGACGTACTCCAGCCTGAGCAGCAAGGTGAATTACCACATCAATAGGATGATCAGCAAAGAGGTTTTTGAGCTCAGTAGAATTTCTTAGGTCTCCTTGAACAAGACTATATCGGTTGTTCAATACAAAAGGAAGAATATTTTGCTGCTTGATGTCTGGATCATAAAAATCATTGAAATTATCAAGACAGACAATTTGGTGACCCTGATCCAACAGAGTCTTAGTCAGGTTAGAACCGATAAAACCGGCCCCCCCAGTGATCAGAATTGTTTTCATTTATAGCTCTTAAAACTGTAATACATCCCTGCCAGGGAAACCCCAAGCGTAAGGAGATAGAACATCAAAGATAAGGCAATCGCAGCATTCACATCAATAGCAAAATAGGAACCAGCAAAAACGAAAGTCAATTCGCGTGCTCCTGCTCCGCCCAGTGTAATGGGAATGACTGCTGCCAGGGAGGATAAAAGGAAGAGGATCAAATAGATAAGGACATTTTCCTCTAATCCTAAAGCCTGAAGAATAAACCATGCGCTCAAGATCTGGAGGCCCTGGATCAAGAGGGACCAGCTCAGCCCGAGGGGAAAGGCAGGTAGGAAATCTACTTTGGTCTTTTGCAAAATGAAATAAGCCAGGGGGATCAAGAGGATCACAGCTACTGGAATTAGGGACCATGGTGATGGGAAATACCAGGACATTCCAAGGGCTGCAAGCAAGAACAGGGCCAGGAGACCTAGCAGGCGGTCGAAAAGAAGGGCTAAGAAAAGATCCTTTCTTTTGGTTCCGTAATCCTGGTTAAGTGAAATGAGTTTATATCCATCGCCACCGATCCCGCCCGGAAGGAGGAGGTTATAATACATCCCCAGTAAATACAGCCGCCAGTTTGCCGTTCGTCCAAGTGGGATTTTAAGACATCGCCAAAACAAACCCAGGCGGATAGAGGAGACCCATTGCGATAGGATGAAACTAGCCAAGGCCAGAAAAAGAAATCCCGGGTGAGTCTTTTTTAGCTCCAGCCACACTTGTGAAAACTCAATTTTTCCGAAAATGAAAAAAAGGATCGCAGCTGAAACAAGGACTTTTAACCAAAATTTTAACTGCCCCTGATTCATCGAATGATAGTATGCTTAGAAGCGCCCTGGTGGATCTTCCGGATCTTATAGGGTTTTTTATTCTGAGATTCGTAGTAGGTGCGCATCTGGATCTCAACCACCAAACCAATGGTCACCAGCTGGATTCCAAAAATGATAAATAAGGCACCAGCAAACAGAAGAGGTTTTCCCCATATATCCTGACCAAGAAACTTTAAGAATAAGAGATATATGTTTATAAGCAACCCAATAAAAAAGGCAAGCAGTCCAACTGTTCCAAATAGATGCATGGGTTTGGGAAGATACTTTTTCATGAAGAGCATCAGGATAAGATCACTCATGACCTTGAATGTCCTATTGATCCCATACTTTGACTCTCCAAATTGGCGGGCATGGTGTTTTACATCTACCTGAGTGATACGGGCTCCTTCCAAACTAGCCAGCACCGGAATAAAGCGATGCAGCTCTCCATATAATCCCATATCCTTTGCGATCTCGGATCGGAAGACTTTCAGGGTACAACCATAATCCTTCATCTTGATGCCTGAGGATCGTTGGATGATCATATTGGCAATTTTGCTGGGGATCAACCGAAGGAACATTCCGTCTTTTCTATTTGCCCGGATACCTGCGACTACGTCCCAGTTTTCCTCCTCAGCCAGGCGAAGCATCATGGGGATATCTGAGGGGTCATTTTGCAGATCTCCATCCAGAGTAGCAATGAACTCTCCTTTGGCTTCGTCGATGCCTGCAGCAAGGGCTGAAGACTGTCCGTAGTTTCTTCTGAATTCAACGGTGCGAAGCCGTGGGTGTCGGTTACTCTGTAATTTCTTAAGTGTGCCATCCGTAGAGCCATCATCCACGTAAATGATCTCATATTCCATTTGCTGAAGTGCTGCATCAATTTGATGAATGAGGGGATCGATATTCTCTTCCTCATTAAAGACACAAACAACAACGGATAATTTTGGCCGGATCATAGATTCTACCTACTTAATTTCGTACACAAAATATTCAGAATTATGATGCCTTCTGGGTAAGCGCCTCAGTAAAGTTTCTTCGGGTCTCTCATTATCAGTGATCAGATAGTATGGAGG
>JABDJM010000532.1 GCA_013002475.1 Saprospiraceae bacterium
GCTTAGATCCAGTTACTTCCACTTCTTCCAACACGATCTGATCATCGGTGGTTGGGGTTGAAAGTGGGACCCCGTCAGTTGACGTTGGTAGGCTGGCAATCTTTTCAGAGAGGATGATATCTCCAGGAGAAACCTCGTCCTTTTCTGTATTCTCCGGTGTTACCGCTTTTTCCGGGATTTGGGCTTCAGCGATCATTTCTGTGGGCTGATGCGACCATTCGGAAGCGGAGGGCTTGGGTTGAGAGGCCCGTGGGGAATACCTGCCTTCTTCCTGATCAGCATATCGATTTTTTCTCTCGGCAAGCCGGAGTCGTGAGGAAGAGGATTCGGTTCTATTAGCCAGGGCTGGGCTATCGGTATAGAATTCCCGGGCTTTCACTGCGAGTGCATAAAAACCATTGTCTACATCTTCAAGGGGAATGTCTTCCAGGTAAAAGTCTGCGCTCGCATCGACCAGTTGTTTATTTCCAATGGGGATGCGGTCAAGCAGCAAAGCAAACATGCCCACCAATACGAGGATGCTGGCTGCTACTTTCCAGCCAGGCAATCGATCAAGGAGAGGGACGACCCGGGTAGTTTTTTCAGGTTGATCGGCGTCCAGTTTCGATGAAAGGTTATCCCAGGCGCGGCCGGGAGGCCGCTCGCTGAGTTTTTCATCGGCATTCCGAAACAACCGTTCAATATTTTTTGAATCTTCCATTGTTCTATCTTAAATCAGCAGGTCTGGATGGACCTACCTGGTTTTGCTCAGTGACCAATTCACGCATCCGTTTTTTGGCCAGAATGAGCTGGGACTTTGAGGTGTTTATACTAATGTTTAGCAACTCCGCGATCTCGCGGTGCTTATATCCTTCAATTACATATAGGTTGAAAATAGTCCGGTAGCCAGTAGGTAGTTTGTCCAGCAGTCTCAGGATGTCGGCAGCTTCCAGTTCGTCTTCCACCGTTAAGGTGGTCCGGGCATCGCCTTCCATGGGTTCAGGTCCATGCTCCGTTGGCTTTCTTTTCCGGATTACCATGAGGGCCTCATTGACAATGATCCTCCTGATCCATCCCTCAAAGCTGCCCTGCCCGTGAAACTGATCGATCTTGGTAAAGACCTTAAAAAACCCCTCAACTAAGGCATCTTCTGCCTCCATAGAATTCCGAAAATACCTTTTACAGACCCCAAACATCTTTGGCGAATACCGGTCATACGCCAATTGCTGCGCCTGGCGATCCTTTTGCTGACAGCCTCTTATGAGTTCTTTTTCTGTCACATTGGTAGTTTTCGATTCAATGGGTTTGATCAGGTCCCTAATTACAGGATGTCAATTTTGCCTTATTTGGTGTATCCCCTTGGTTTTTGACCGCAAATCAATCCATTACAAGTATCTGGACTTACAAATTAATATCTTTGACCCTTTATTTTCGGTCCTTTTTAGGATTTCTTAGATTTCACACATGACACCTGCAAATAATCATCGTCTGGAAGAATTGCTCCAATTAAAACCGCTGGAGCTGGTAGAAAAGTATGGTGCTCCTCTTTATGTCTATAATGCGGAGAGGATTAAGCATCAGCTCAGAAGGATGACCCAGTCATTCAATGTTCCCAGCTTGAAGATAAATTACGCCTGCAAAGCTCTGACAAACATCAATGTTCTCAGGTATTTGAAGTCTCAAGAATGTGGTCTCGATACGGTGAGTATTCAAGAGGTTAAGTTGGGCCTTTATGCCGGCTTTGAGCCGCAGGATATTATCTACACTCCAAATTGTGTGTCAATTGAGGAGATCTCAGAAGCTGTCGGACTCGGTGTAAAGATCAATATCGATAATACATCAATCCTGGAGCAATTTGGACATCTTCACCCGGAGGTCCCTGTTTGTATTCGGGTCAACCCGCATATTATGGCGGGAGGAAGTTCTAAGATTTCTGTTGGGCATATCGATTCGAAGTTTGGAATTTCGATCCATCAGATGCCACATGTCTTGAGGGTAGTTAAGACCACAGGATTACAGGTCGAAGGTTTGCACATGCATACCGGTTCTGATATCCTGGATTCGGGAGTTTTTCTTCAAGGAGCTGAGATCTTTTTTAATCTGGCCGAAGACTTTCGGGACCTGGAGTACATGGATTTTGGTTCTGGGTTTAAAGTGCCCTACAAGGAAGGGGATATATCTACCGATGTTGAGGAGTTAGGGGAAAAACTGTCTGAGCGCTTCAATGACTTTTGCAAGAACTATGGCCGTGATCTTACCCTGATGTTTGAACCAGGAAAATTCCTTGTTTCTGAAGCAGGGTTTTTTCTTGTGAAAAGCAATGTGGTGAAGCAGACCACCTCCACTGTTTTTGTTGGAATTGATAGTGGCTTAAATCATTTGATCCGCCCCATGTTTTATAATTCGCATCACGAGATTTCTAATGTGAGCAATCCAGCTGGAAAAACCCGGATCTATACGGTGGTAGGTTACATCTGTGAAACGGATACTTTTGGGATCAATCGAAAATTGCCCGAGGTAAGGGAAGGAGATATCCTGGCCTTTCATAATGCCGGTGCATATTGCTTTTCAATGGCAAGCATTTATAATCTCAGAAGACTTCCTGCTGAAGTGTACATCAGGAATAATGAGGTCACTTTAGCAAGGCCCGTTAGAGGTTATTTGGATCATGTTGACGATCTTCTGAGTAGTTATGAGTAAAACTGGAACCTGTAAAATCCCTTTTACCAAGATGCATGGTCTTGGCAATTGCTATATTTATCTCAATTGCCTTGATGGTGCTCCTGACGATCCTATTCAATTGGCACAGACTGTTTCTAATCGAAATA
>JABDJM010000564.1 GCA_013002475.1 Saprospiraceae bacterium
GGAAATGCCAAGATTCCCGGGTTGTGAAGATCTTTCTACTGAAAATGAAAAAAAGGTATGTGCCCTGCGGGCTTTAGGTGATTACATTGAGCATCACCCAAAATATAATGAGGTGAATTCACGACTTGGTTCAGAAGCTACTTTTATGGCTGAATTTATTGTCCGTAGAAACGGGACTGTTGAAAATGTCCGACTGGCAAGATCAGTATCTGATAATCCAGAGATTTACAATGCTGTGATCGATCTGGTTAAAGATATGCCAACATGGACCCCTGGCAAGCAACAAGGAAAAGCGGTCGATGTTCAATTGACCATTCCGGTGCGCTTCGGCCCACAATAAAAAAAGCCCCGATCCTGAGATCGGGGCTTTTTTTATGCCCTCTTCTGAGCAACCAGCGAATTAGAGATCAAAGCCAGTACGATGAGGGATATACCCCCCAAAGTGATCCAGGTCTGCCCTTCCGAAAACAAGATCCAACCCGCTAGCATCGTAAAAACCACTTCCGCATATTTGAAAGGAACGATTTTATTCGCTTCCTCGATCTGGATAGCCTGAGTCATAAACACCTGGGCATAGAATCCCAGTACTCCTAAACCAAGCAAGGCTGCCCATTCATATCCATTTGGTGTTTGCCAGTCAAATAAGCAACCGACTCCTCCCACTATTAATGAAATGATCATGAAGTAGGTAACCACTAATACCGTGTGATCCCGTGTTCCGATCTTTCTAATGACAAAATAGACAAGACCACTAAAAAAGGCAGAGCCAAGGATAACCAGCAAAGCAAACTGTGAGATGCGGTTATCAAAACCTTTTACAAGAGCCACACCTACAAATGCAAGTACGAGAAAAAGCCATTGGATCTTCTTCATTTTCTCTTTCAAAAAAAGTACTGCAAGGATGAGGGCAAAAAAGGGAGACAGGTAGCGAAGCGAAATGGCCGTTCCAACCGGGATCATCTCCAAAGACCAAAAATAGAGAGCCATAGAAGTTACCCCAACTAGACCACGAAGAACTAGTAACCCAGGCTGATTTCCTCGATAAGAAACTCTGTTGGCAAACAAATACCAGAAGCAAAAGATGAGGGAACCTGCCGCCCGAAAAAACACCAGCTCAAAGGTTGGCAAGTAATTGACCCAACGCAGCAGGGAGTTCATTAAGGCAAAACAGATGGTAGATGCCAACATCAGCCCAATGGCTTTTTGGCTAATCCCCCCAGGCATCTACTCCGCCTTTTAAGCTGTACAAATCATAATTGAGATCTCTCGATTCAAACAGCTGAATCGCTGTTTTGGCACGTTCGCCCTTTTGACAAACGAGCAGGATCTTTTTATCACTAGGGAGCTCATCCAACCTGAAGACCAAATCGGCAAGAGGAATATTTTTCCCTCCTATGTTCTTTTCATCAAACTCATAATCCTCCCTTACATCTACAAGGAAAAAATCTCCGTTCTCAACCTGCTGCGGAGTCACTTCTCTATCCCTTCGGATCCCGCAGAAGGCCTCATAATCAATCAATTCTCTTTGGCTTGGATTAGTGCCTGTAAGTGGGTTATCACTACGAGGATGAAATTTGATCTTTTGGATTTGGTTTGTCCTTGCATCGAATAAAAGGAGTAACCTACTAAGGACCTCACCGATCCCAGTGATCATTTTTATCACTTCGTTTGCCTGCATACTTCCGATAATCCCGGGGAGTACGCCCAGCACGCCTGCTTCTGCACAACTGGGAACCATCCCTGGCTTGGGAGGTTCTGGAAACAGATCCCTGTAATTCGGGCCTCCATCAAAATTGAAAACACTTACCTGACCTTCGAATTGGTTGATGGCTCCATACACCATAGGCTTGTTTGAAAGTACGCAAGCATCATTTACCAGATAACGGGTTGGAAAGTTATCGGAACAGTCCACCGCAATGTCATACTCCTGAAAAATCTCCAACGCATTAGCACTCATCAGGTGTTCAGGGTAGGCTTTTACTTCTATATCTGGGTTTAATGCCAACAGGAAATTCTTCGAGACACGGGCCTTATTTTTTCCAATATCCTCCATCCGGAAATGGACCTGGCGATGGAGGTTGCTGATCTCCACCTCATCTCCATCAATCACACCTAAGCCTCCTACTCCGGCCCCAGCAAGATAGCTCAGCACCGGCCCGCCCAGACCTCCAGCTCCGATCACCAGAACCTTGGAGGCGGCAAGCTTTTCCTGGCCTTCCTGCCCGAATTCCTTTAAGATTGTCTGCCGGCTATACCGCATAAGCTTGGGCCTATTCTTTAAATTGCCAAGGTAAACAGTTTTTGATCATTCCAATTTTATGAAAGATCCTGATAAGCTGGCTATAATCATTCTTGCCGCCGGCGCTTCGCGCCGGCTCGGACAACCAAAACAATTGGTCAGATATCAGGGGGAACCTCTACTGCAAAGAGTGGCGAAAGAGTGTCTTGAAAGTGAACTAGGAGATGTCCATGTGATCCTAGGCCATAAGGCCGATCAAATGCAACTAGTTTTGGAAGACCTCTCCGGACTTGAGATCGCCATTAATCCTAAATGGGAATTAGGCATGGGAGAAAGCATTGCTTTTTCTGCACGGCAAATTCTAATTCCCAATAATTATCGGGCTGCATTTTTTGTCCTGACTGATCAGATATATTTTTCCAAAGAAGTACTCTCCCATCTTATTGAACTGGCTGGCAGTACCAAAAAGGGAATCGTGATTTCCAAATATCAAGAGGGCAAGGGACCTCCCTCCTTTTTTGAAAAAAGGTTTTTCCTAGAGCTGGCGAAGCTTCAGGGTGATTCGGGAGGGAAATCAATTATTGCAAATCACCCTACTGAGGTTGGGGCCATCTCTTTTCCAAAAGGACATTATGACATCGATACTCCAAATGACCTCAAATCGATACGGAAGGATAATGCTGTTGATCGCGAAAATTGAAAAGCTAGTCTTTAAATCTTTGGATATCTTCTCAGCGCCTAGGAATTAACTACTTTTAGAAGAACCATTACCAATGCTAACGGTTTAGCTCTTATGGGAAAGACAGTCCATCTTTTTTCCAAAACAAAACAACGTCGAAAGCTTCAACTACAGCTCAAGAAGTTAGGGGCTATCGTTTTAGCCTGGTTATTGGTGGCTGTTCTGGTCACATTTTATGATCATTTTAATTTTCATTCAGTTTGGTCACAAGGTCATACGGAAAACTATTCCCTACTCGAGAATTTAGGGTTCCAAGGTCTGGCAGCCTTAATTAGCTCTTTGCTTTTAGGTAGTTGGATGATCTTTTACGTAAATGAGGAACTAAGGGAAAAACCCTACACTTATACCTTGATAGCGGTTGCAGCTGTTTTTTTTCTTATAGGTGCTGGCCTAATGCTTTTCCTTGGAGGTATTTACATTTACAATGAAACTGGTCAATGGCCACATACCAATGCTG
>JABDJM010000057.1 GCA_013002475.1 Saprospiraceae bacterium
TGCATGGGTAACCAGGGTGTTGTTACTTATCTCCCCACTAAAATCAAGCACCAATCCGCTATTGTCAATCCACCGTTGTTTCCATTTTCCAGATTTGGCGTCATAGTGGTTGTAACTAGAGCCCCGATATGGGGTGGTTGCTATATAGTTTTCTTCGAGTGCACAACCTCCATGGATTGGTTTGATAGAATTGTATCCGGCAATTTTACCATTGGGAATCGTGACCTTCCAATCCCCGATCCAATAGTCGAATGCCCGTTGATCAACTCCCTCACAATTGGATTGGGAAAAAACAGAAAAAGGAATGAAAAACAAACAAAGGAAGAATGGACGAATCATTAATGAATAGTATTTTTGTACTTTCTAAATTAGTTATAAAACAATTGAATTTATAGCCAGGTATACAAGGCTATTCTGAACTTCACACTACCCAAAGAAACAGCCGTATGCTTCGTGGTTCGCCAGAAACCTTATTTAAGAACTTTTTGCGAATGTCTTTTCCTTTTCTGAGGGAGGAAGATGTCGATCAGATATTATCGTATTGTACATTTTGTGAATTTAATAAGAAAGAGGTATTTCTCCCCTTGGGGCAAGTTGCTCAGTTTTACTACTTTCTCATAGAGGGCACGGTTAGAGCCTATTCAGTAGACGACGCAGGAAACGATTCTACTATAATGATTCATAGTGAAAATGCCCTCTTTGGCTCTCTAGAATCCCTTTACAGGTCTTCGCCTACGAAGCGTGGTCTTCAGGCTGCAGAGGCTAGTAAACTGATGAAGATCAGGCAGGAGGATTTTCAGCAGCTTGCTTTTTCCAATGTACGGATCGCCAAAATGTACATGACTGGATCTACCTTGGCGATGCTGAAATACCTGGATCACATTGAATTACTGTCCACAAAAATCCCAGAGGAAAGATATCTCGAAACACTAAAGAATAATCCTGAAGTTTTTCAAAAGGTAAGGCATAAAGACATTGCCACCCTACTTGGCATAACTCCCAATAGTCTTTCAAGGATCATAAAAAGGCAGAATACCACGTCAGGCCGGGTTGAGAATTCCAATGATCCACCTCAGTAAGGTGTTGGATTTAGGCCATTCATTGAAACATTCCCTTACATTTTTGTCTAGAAAGTATTCTTAGGAATGAGAATCTGACGAGAATACCTTGTTATTAAATTGTTTGGTAACTAAGAGTGATTATCAACCGTATTTTCAAAAAACCCTTTAGTCGGCTTTTAACCCAAACACAAATGACTTCCACCCCAGAAGCTATTTCCATCCTAAATAGTCATTTCCCTTTTTTAAGAGAAGAAGATCTTGAGGAAATATTTCTTATTTCCCAATTACAACAGTACCGAAAAAGGGATCGCATTCATGAGGTTGGAGACCCCTTGAATCATGTATATTTTTTGCTATCAGGTTATGTACGAGGTTTTATTATTGACTCCCATAATAATGACCGAAGTACTTCATTTAGAAAAGAAGGTGAGTTTTTTGGGGACCCGGAAGCGGTTCTAAATAGGGCCCCATCAACAACAGCATTTGAAGTAGTTGAATCCTCTACAGTTCTTGTAACTCCATTTTTTCAGTTCCAAATCCTGGCCAGCACAAACATTAGAATTTCACAACTTTTTATTATTGGATTGCAAAAGGCGCTGTTTTATTATATGGAGCATAACCGACTGCTACTAGAGACCAGGCCGGAAGTCCGATGTGACATACTGATGGGAAAAAAGCCTGAAATATTTCAAAAAGTTAGTCGAAAACACATCGCCACATATTTAGGGATAACGCCTAATAGTTTATCCCGAATTCTTAAAAGGAAAAATTCTAAAAGAATAGAAAATACCTTAACAGATTAGTATCCATTACTCTTTCCTTGTGATCTGTGGTAATTACATTCACAAAATAATACAGTTCAATTATTGTCTTAGAAGAACTTTGAAATCAAACTTCTGAAGGGGTTGATATTGCTGAGACAAACGCCTTAAGCTTTTGGTTAAAATCCTCCCGAAGAGGTATATCAAGAATCCCTGATTCACCCGAAAAATTCTTTTTGAAGGAGGGCAAGGAAAAACTTCCTGTTACCTTGGGATTCATCCTGGAAAACTTAGCTACGGCAATATCGAGAACTGTCTTGCCTCCTCTTCCACCAGGAGAAGTAGACAAAAGCAACATGGGTTTTTCGGCCCAAACATTTCCGTCAATCCGGGAGATCCAATCAAAGATATTTTTGAAGGCTGCTGAATAGGCTCCGTTATGTTCTGCAAAGGATATGATGATTCCGTCGGTATCCAGAATTTTTTGTTTGAATTCCTTTGCGAGTTCTGGAATCCCTGTTTCTTTTTCTCTGTCTATGGAGTAGATCGGCATTTCATAGTCATTGAGATCCAGCAGGTCCACCATGGCTTCAGGTATTTGCTGAGCCGCGAAAGCGGCGAACTGCCTGTTTATTGAGTGACGGCTGCTGCTGGCGCCAAAGGCTAAGATATTTTTCATCCTTTTAGTTTTTTTATCAACCTCTGTAAAGAGATCAATTCCTCCTTGGTAAGTCGGTGGATCATCGGCTCATGAAATTCTTGGACCCGACTGTTCAGCTCATCTAATAGATCTAATCCCTTTTGGGTTAGGCTGACATCCATTTTTCTTCTGTTGTCTGAGCATTCCTTTCTTTCAACAAGATCTTTATCCACCAGTTTATCCACTATCCTTGACACATTGCTATTTCGCTGGATCATTTTCATCTGAATGCTGCCAATATCCAAAGGTTTGCTTTTACCTCCTTTAAGAATCCGTAGCACATTGTATTGCGGTTCGGAGATCCCGAAACTCTTCAAACCCAATGAAACCTGGTCTGTGATCCAATGTCCTGTAGTAATTACTTGATTAACGGCCCCGAAATAATGAATACTCATGTATATACATCATTTGTATATACAAATATATTCATTTCATTGAAAAATTGATGAAGATCATATGCAAAAACTCGAAAACATGATGATTACATCATATATTATTATCTAGGGTAATGATATTCTCAACGCCTACATTCCTCAAAGCTTAGATTGTAATCAAGGAATCTGATCCTTGCTCAAAACAATTATATATGGGTATTAGC
>JABDJM010000058.1 GCA_013002475.1 Saprospiraceae bacterium
GACATTCCCTTCGGTTATTCGATTAATCCATACCAGGGATGTGAGCATGGTTGTGTCTATTGCTATGCCAGAAATACTCACCCTTATTGGGGCTACTCTGCCGGGCAGGAGTTTGAGCAGAAGATCCTTTACAAGGATTCCGCTCCGCAACTACTGAAGAAATGGTTAAGCCGTAAATCATGGAAGGCACATCCTATCATGCTATCCGGAAATACGGATTGCTATCAGCCTTTGGAAAAAAGGATGAAGATCACCAGAAAACTATTAGAGACCTTTTATCAGTTTCGTCATCCGGTGGGTATCATTACTAAAAACAGTCTTATTCAGAGGGACCTGGACATTTTGGAAAAACTCGCATCCCAGAAACTGGTGAGTGTTTGTATAAGTGTAACCACTTTGAATGAGGAGCTTAGAATGATCATGGAACCCCGGACAGCCACTGCCGGAAAAAAGATGGAGGTTATAAGACAACTTTCCCAAGCAGGCGTTCCGGTCCATGTATTAATGGGACCTGTCATTCCTGGGATCAATGACCACGAAATAATGGCTATCGGTGAACAAGTCTCGGATGCAGGAGCCCTTGGTTTCCATCATACATTTGTGCGGCTTAATGCAGACGTGGGGATCATCTTTGAAGATTGGATCCGGAAAGCCATGCCGGACAGAGCGGACAAGGTCCTGAACAAAATAAGAGACAGCCATGGCGGAAAGTTGGGTAGTAGTGTATGGGGAAAACGAATGAGTGGGCAGGGGAATATTTCTCAAATGATATCAGATCAGGTTAAATTGGTTCAAAGGAAGTATTTCAGCAACAAAAGTTTACCTGAGTTCAATTGTGATTTACATGCACATTACAAAACGGGGCAACTTGATCTTTTCCAAAGTCCGGATTAGGGTTTTCATTATCTTTCACTTTTAAGCATATGAATTACCAGGGAGTTACAGACCAATGGGTCAAGGAGGTTGTTATTGATTTGGGGCTGTGTCCATTTGCAGGAAAGAGCATTCTGGAGAAGCGGCTTTCGACCAGGGTAATCACTTCCACGGTCCAGGAAAAGATCTTTGAAGAATTCATCGAAGAGATTTACAGTCTGGAGAATGATCCGAATCTTGAGTCTTCTTTAATAACTGTCCCCAATGCTTTTTCAAGTTTCGATTCTTTTTTGGAAGCTATAGCCTTTTCCAAAGAATTATTGTCAATGTCAGGCTTTGCTGTGGATTATCAGGTTGCCTTTTTCCATCCTCAATTTGTATTTGAGGGTGTGGAAGAAAATGACCCAAGTAATTTTACAAACCGGTCGCCCTACCCCACTTTTCATCCAATCAAAGAAAAGGCAATGAGTAGAGCGATTGATAGTCATGCTGAGATTGAATCTGTGCCACTTCAAAACATTGAAAAAACCAGAAACCTCGGACTCGATCATATGCAGAACCTTTTGAAAAACTGTTACAAAGCAAATTAGTGGCTTCCGTTTTCGGTCATACCGCCGTTGCTCTAACCGGGTCAACCTTGTTCTCCAAAGGAGTGTTGACCAGATCCGTAATTATTACCGGAGTCCTTCTTTCCATAATGCCTGATATCGATGTTTTGTCTTTTCGATTTGGAATTCCATACACGCATTGGTTGGGACACAGGGGCATCACTCATTCAATTTTCTTTGCCGCAATCTTTTCAGGATTGATTGCCTTGCTGTTTAGGAAAAAGGCCGGCCGTAGTAAGGGGGTATTGTGGTTATACTTTTTCCTTTGCCTTGGTTCGCATGGTGTATTGGATGCCATGACAAGTGGCGGCCGGGGAGTAGGTTTTTTTATCCCCTTTTCATTAGAAAGGCATTTCTTGCCATTCCGACCAATCCTGGTTTCTCCGATTGAGATTGAAGATTTTTTTGGGTCCTGGGGATTGAGAGTGATTCAGAGCGAAACGGTTTGGATTCTTCTACCCTGTCTTCTGATTGTGGCCGGTGTTTGGGTGGTCCGTAGAGTACGGGCGTAAAAAAACCCACAAAACAAGGTGGTGTTCTCGTGTTGTAGGCTATTCTCAGATTCAGAAATCGTTTGTAAAATAAGGATTATTCCTAATATGTGTAGCTAGTGACGATTTTTTTTCATTTTTTAATCCTACTACAAGAAATTCCCCTATCAAATCTGAACGCCCAGCCATAGGACCATGAGAATTATAAGGATCAGGATCAATCGGACAAATGGCCATTTTTGAGCATTTTGGCTAAGGAGGATCAGGATTACTTCCAGAAACAGAAGCAGCAAAAGGGCCAATGAGACGACTAGCACCCAATCTTCAGGTTGATCCACCATTAGATAACCCAACACTGCGGTAGCCACAGCTGCAAAAACGTAAAACTTAGTAGACCAATTGGCATCAACAATACGATCCTTCATGGCTACCAATCTCATAGAAATTGGCCCCATCAGGGATGACAAAAGTTATTCTTATGGATGAGGTATATCTTTCGCTCCTCAATAGATCTTTAAGGGACTGATCCGGTTAAGTTCCTGTAGGAAGAAGACTGTAAAGTTTCTAAATTCTTTGCGAATCCCCTCCATATCATTCTCAAGGTCTGCGTATTCCTGAAAGATTAACTGGATATCTGGTTTTTCAGAAATTTCAAACTCTAATTTCAATGAGTCCATATTTTCAATGATCGACATTGCCTCATTGTTTATGAGGTCATCAACCCTGGAAAGGAATTTTATTAAATCCTTTTGTTTAGAAGCATGGAGGTTTCGGCTGCGCTTTGCAAGTTTTACAAATTGGAAGTAGATGGTTTTGAAGTAAACCAGATCCTCCTCCCACTCTTTTTGATTTGCGTTAAGGGTAAAGGTTAGTTTCCCTATTTGAGGATTAAAATCCTTCGTTGATCGAAGGTCTACAGATTCAGTCTTAGTAAGGCTTTGCTTTGGTGAACTGGGGTTTTTCATAATCCTGGATTCATTGTTATAGAACTCTCTTACGGATTTTTTTAATCCGGGGTTCTTTAGTTTAACCAGGATTCCACCTTTTTTCCAACGAAATTGGCTGGAATAAGTGACAAGGATAAAGCTCCTGCCTAAGCAGGAGCTGAGTACGATTTTGGGAATTTATCTTTGTTGAAGAGGCATTTTCCAGCCAATTCCAACCATTATCGATCGGTTTTTAAATGGTGCCTCCAGGATTCCCATTGAAATGAGTTCTGTAAGGCCGAGGTCATAGGCCCCCTGGATAAGAAGGGAACCAGCATCAAGAGGAACCTCAAAACCAGCTCCAAATTGCAATCCCGTGTCCCATCTTTTTAAACCGATGGTTTCAAAGGGGATTTCTTCATTCAAGACGTTTAGTCCTAATAAAAGGTTGGCTTTGCCAATGATCCGACCATGGGTTCCATAGGCGATCCTTGGACCGGCTTTTACAAAGCCTGCCAGCCTCGGACCTCCAAATTTGGCAGTCAGAAGCAGTGGAACCTGCAGGTAATTCAGTCGGGTATCCACCGTATATCCAATGGGAATTGGATTCCCAAATATTTCTGTATCCATCCTTTGCCTGATCCTGAAACCCTTTTGCACATACTGTGCACCGGTTTCAAGGGCGAAGTTATCTCCAAGTTCTTTTTCGATAAAAACAGAAGCGCCAATACCTGGAATAGATTTAAGGGCTTTGACATTACTTAGATCAAAGGGTGTGTCGATATGACTAAGACTTCCGAATCCAGTAAACCCAATATTTGTTTGGGCAACCAAGGTTCCGGATAGAATAACGGCTAGGAAAAGTGCAATTCGAAATTTCATGCTCAGGCTTTTCTTTTGGACGATCGAGCTATGAAATGAAAGGCTATAGAAATGTTAAATACTCCTTCTCCCTGGAAAAGTGCCCAAAATCACGGCCAGCCAACCAAGAATATACAGGATGCCCCCTATGGGTGTGGTGGGGCCAAGGATAGCTCCTGCCTCCAAACCTGTTATTGAACGGGTCGTCAGCAGGTAAATAGACCCACTGAAGAAAATGGTTCCGACCAGGAAGGCCCAGGCTGCTCGCGATACCCACTTGGTAGATATTAGTTTCTCAGAGACTATGCCCAACCATAAAAGGGCAATACCATGGATGAATTGATATCGCACGCCAGTTTGGAAGGAGGTAAGTTGTTCCGTTGATAGTTGTGCTTTTAATCCATGAGAAGCGAAAGCTCCTAGGACCACCCCTAGCAATAGGAGTATGGCTCCTAATCGGATGATTAGTTTTCTATTCATAGTAATTCCCAGACAATGGGAGTTTTCCCCTGAGATTCCAGGAGTTCGTTGGCCTTTGAAAAATGACCGCAACCAGAAAACGCTCCTCCGGCTAATGGAGAAGGGTGCCGTGCTTCCAGGACATAATGCTTCATCTCGTCGATCAGATCCTTTTTGCTTCTGGCAAAGTTGCCCCAAAGAAGGAAAACAAGGCCTTCCTTCTCATCAGATAGTTTTTTGATAACGGCATCTGTAAATTCTTGCCAGCCAATTTTCTTATGGGAGCCTGCTTTCTTCTGCTCAACAGTAAGCATCGCATTAAGTAGGAATACTCCCTGACTGGCCCAAAAACTTAGGTCTCCATGATCCGGTGGTGGAATGCCTAAATCTCTTTGGATCTCCTTGAAAATGTTTTTTAATGAAGGTGGTACACGGATGCCCTTGGGAACGGAAAAGCAGAGTCCCATCGCTTCCCCATAGTTATGGTAAGGATCCTGCCCCAGGATTACCACTTTTACTTTGTCCACAGGGGTAGAATCGAAAGCATTGAAGATCTTCTTCCCAGGAGGAAAGATCGTTTTCCCATGGTTCATTTCCTCTACGAGGAAGCTCTTGATTTGAGAAAAATAGGCTGCCTCAAACTCCTCTTTTAGAAGCTTATACCAGGAAGCATCGATGTCTACTTTTTTTAACTCTGCCATCCGAAATTCTAAGTAGACACAAAATAACTATCCGATCACAAATGATTGAAAAAATCGATGTGGAAGCTGATGTTTCTTAGCAGCAAAAAAAATGGAACCCAAGGCTGATCGAGGCTCGCCTTGAGTTCCATTTTTTTTTGCCCGATGGGCAAATCGTTTGTTTCTCTAGTGATCCCGACAGGATTTTTTACCAAGATCCATAGGGTTCCAAGGTCAAAAACCACCGATTTCTCGCTCCGCTCGGCCATAAAAAAAGAACCCAAGGCTGATCGAGGCTCGCCTTGAGTTCCATTTTTTTTTGCCCGATGGGCAAATCGTTTGTTTCTCTAGTGATCCCGACAGGATTCGAACCTGTGGCCTGCTGATTAGAAGTCAGCTGCTCTATCCAGCTGAGCTACGGGACCATTTTTCTCGTATCCAGGTTTTTCCAAACCCAGACTTCAAATATTTCTCTCTCTTTCGAGCCTCTTCCCAACTTGGAAAAGATTCCGTAAAGAATAGAATCCAGGGCATGTAGCCCTTGGTTGATTTGGTTTTACCGCTATTATGTTCATTTAGCCGATTTTCCAGATCCTTTGTCATACCAACATAGAACCTTTCATCCTTTTGGCTTCGAATAACATAAACAAATACCATTGTAATGTCTTTGGCTGCTCCCTGCCTGCTTGGCCGGCGCCATCCGGGCAGGCAGGTATCCAGCTGAGCTACGGGACCAAAACGACTGCAAAAATAGGGAATTTTATTACTTCAGAATGGATTAGAAAGGGTCAATTCCAATTTTGATCCTGGTAGGTCTCCCCCTCCTTGGGCCGGTTCTTCCACCAAACATATCCGATGGCTCCAATCACCACGTAAGGAGTCAGGAGCATATATAAGATGCCCTTATTCAGTCCCCTACCTGCGGTACCACCGTCTTTCAGGTTAGACTCAGCGGCCATTTTGCACATGGGACATTGAGCCTTTGCTTCTGGCATAAAGAAGAAAGAAGTGCTCATAAGCAACATCAATCCCAGGAAAAACTTTTTCAGGTACTTCATAATATTAGTAACAAGGTCGAAGCATTAAATACAAAATTGGACCCGTAACTGCCACGTAAAACCAAATTGGAAAAACCCATCTGGCTAATCTCTTATGCACGGCAAATTTACCTACAAAAGCTCTTGTGTAGGTTATCAAAATAAAAGGAAAAATAAAGGCCGCAAGGACAATATGAGTGATTAACAGGAAGAAATACAAATATCGAATATTCCCTTCCTTACAGAATAAGGTGGCGTCTGTGGTAAAATGATAGACAACATAGGATATCAAAAACAAGGCTGATCCGACAAAAGCTGCGTTAATGGCTAGTCGGTGTTTATCATATTGTTTCTGCTTCACGAAATACAGAGCGGCAATAAGGATTATGGCGACTATCCCATTTATGGTGGCATGAATGGGTGCCAAAAATGTAAAATCTATATCAGTCTGAATTTTGTACTCTGGCCGATCCATTAGGACCACCGCAGTCAATACCACAATACTGATAATCACAGTAAGGATATTCAGAGTCCTTTCAAGATGTGGTTTAGTTTTAAAATGGAGCCCTTCCATTGGTTAAATCTTTTTGGGAACTTTTTTGGCTTTTGCTTTCTGCTTTCTTGGCATTGTCAGGGCAATGTGCTCAACCAGTCTTTTAAGCCGTTGAGGTTCATCTGCTTTGTAATAATTCCGAATTACACCTTTGGAATCAACTAGAACAAAATAGTTAAAATCATCCAGGTCTTCCACGTCAATGGGTTGGAATTGAAGAGAATCTACTTGAGGAACGGAATGATTTATTGGCATTTTTATATCTCGTCCAAGGAAAAAGGGTGGGCCTTCTGATTTAGGAATTAGTATGACCTGCGAAGTATCCAATGTCCCAAAAGCTTCTTCGATCCGGGAATTTTCAGAGATACCAATGTTCAAAAAATAGACGCCATGCCTGTCATCAAACTGCTCATGTAGTTTTTCAACCCAATCCATACGGTCCAATGAAGCCTGGCTGTCCCCATAAAAGTTGATCAGGGTAAGTGAGGATTGAATATCATCGGAGCTAAAGGTCCTTCCCAGATGATCAGTAGCCATAAAGGTGGTAAGGGACCCGTAGTCCTTCAATTCCTCCATGGCTCCTTTTTGGTACTTAAAGCCCTTATTCATGTAAAACCAGGAACCCAGGGGCAGAATGCCCAGAATGAAGATCAGCAAAGTTCCTTGTATCCAATTTTTCTTCATGCTAATTAAACACCAATTTCATTCAACAGGTTGAAAAAAAAAAGCGAGAGAAACTCTCGCTTTTTCCTTTTACTGTAATTTTTTGGTTTGAGGATCATGGAGAAGCATTCCGGTAGGCTTACCAGTATCCTCTTTTTCGATCTTGTCCTTTTCTTCGATCAGAGCCCTTCGGTCACCCCAACTGCCTCCTTCCTGGAAAAAGGCAATAATCGCCCAAACCAAAAGAAGCATAGGTAATAAAACCGATGCTCTAAGTCCTTTTACCTCATGTCCCATATGCATAAATTCATAAACGATGAAATATGCTTTATACAGGGAAAGAACTACCAGGCCGATACCAACCACAGCAAACAATATCTTGGAGGATTCTACTCCTGAGATGATGTAGCCTTTTCCAAAAAGAGATAGAAATACTTCAACTAGGGTAACTGCCCCCAATAAAAGTAAGCCCATGTATACACCTCTTTTCGCTTTGTTATAATCTTGTGCCATTACTAAAATTTCTTTTTTGAATTAGAGAAGGTAAAAGACCAGAAATACAAACACCCAGACAAGGTCTACAAAGTGCCAGTACAAGCCAATCTTCTCCACCATTTCATATCCATTCTTTCTTTTTACATATAAACCGCTGGCCGCATTGATCATAATGATCAAAAGGAATGCAACTCCGGAAAGAACGTGGAAACCATGGAAACCAGTGATAAAAAAGAATAAAGCCCCAAATGCTTTTGGTCCGAATTCTTGTTGTTTAATTTCTCCACCGGAAGTTTTAAACTTTAGTTGTTCCCAATCTCCACCATGTTGATGGATCAGGTATGTATCCCCAGCCTCGAAGGTGTCACCTTCCTTAATATCATGTCCGTCTCCTTCCAGGTAAACACCTGATTCAATATGGGTTCCAAAAGGATTAGTTGTCACGGTCATATGCTCGACTCCAATAAGATTGTTCCACTCCCATGCCTGGCAACCCAGAAATCCTGCCCCTCCAAGGATGGTCAGGAACATCCAAAAAACAACTCCTCTGAGATTCTCTCGGTGACCTTCCTGCACTGCCCGAACCATCGTCACTGAACTTACGATCAGTAAGAAGGACATGAAGGTTACAAAGATCAGCGGTGCGTGGTGGACTCCAAACGGTGCTGTGGAAAAAACAAAATCCGGAACAGGCCAGGTAGGCATGCTAAATCGGAGTGCTCCATAGGCGATCAAAAAGCCAGAAAAGGTAAACGCATCCGATAATAGGAAATACCACATCATCAGCTTGCCATAGCTTGCCTTAAATGGAGGCTTCCCTCCATCCCACAAGTTGCCATCCGCAGTGGTATCCGTACCGTGAACCATTGAATCTGTAGCCATTGGCTTAAAGGTTTTAACTCGTTATGCTGGTTGCTGAAATAAAAAGAACAGCAACAAATAAATCCAAAGAAAATCAACAAAATGCCAGTAGATCAACGTCATTTCAAATCTGAGTTTCCTTACTGGGTTTCTATAAAACGGCAATACAAATGCATGTACAATTGCTACCAGGAGAGCACCTAAGCCACCCAGAACATGTGCAGCATGGATCCCTGATATCACGTAGATAAAGGAGCCACTGGGGTTGCCATTCAAATATATTCCCTGGTCAAACATTTGTAACCAGGCCTGATATTGGGCGATAGTAAATCCAACGCCTAAGAAGAAGCTTACTACTAATAAGGTCCGATACCATGACTGGTTACCTTTCTTAAAGGCTATAAATGACCCATGTAGGGTTAAACTACTTGCTACAATTATTACTGTACTCCAGTAAAACAAAGAGGGCATTGGAAATTCCAACCAATTACCCTGTGCCTGACGTACAATAAAGGCAGATGTCAAACCTGAAAAAAGCATAACCATACTGGCAAAGGAAGCATACAAAGCAAATTTCTTCGGGTGAATCCGTCCTCTTCCCCTTCCCGGGGCATGCAATACTATTTGATTTCCACCTTCGTTCCTCATCCTCAAAATTTATCGATCAGTAAAACAATCAATACAAAAGGGAGGTAGGCAAATGAGCTGAACATCAACCTTCTGGCCGCCTCCCGGGTGTTTTGTCTGTAAAGAACAAAAC
>JABDJM010000582.1 GCA_013002475.1 Saprospiraceae bacterium
CAGCATTAGTTCTCCATTGTTGAAGAGCTCTTCGATATAATGAACAAGGACTTCGGTATCTGTCTGGCGTGTGAAACTATGGCCCTTTTCAAGAAGGGCCTTTTTGATAACGTTATAGTTTTCTATGATCCCGTTGTGGATAATAGCTAGACGTCCGTTTTGTGATAAATGTGGGTGAGCATTAATATCATCAGGCTTACCGTGTGTGGCCCATCGGGTATGGGCCATTCCAACGGTACCATCCAGGTTTTTTCCCTGAATATGCTTTATTAGATCGTTGACCTTTCCTTTTTTCTTATAAAGGTTTAGGTCTCCATTAGAGATGGCGATACCGGCACTATCATAGCCCCGGTACTCAAGCAATTTTAATCCCCCGATAAGAACAGGGTAGGCTTTTCTTTCTCCAAGGTAGGCGACAATACCACACATAAGGCTTTAATTTACAGGTTATGGGTTAATACGCGTGTATGTGAGTTCAAGTTTTGGACCCCGATCCGTATCCGAAGTTCCATAAAGAATACTCCTTGCCGGATCAATGATCTTAGGAAACACCTGCAAATATAACTCTGCGGGAGCTTCGCCAGATACGATTTTTTGAAAGTAATTTGAGAGATTAAGACGATAGGAGCCAGCAATACCCTGACTTATATCCGTTTCTTCAGCAAAAGTCCCTCCAAATATCTCGATCCCCTGTAGGACATCGTCTATCCGGGTAAAATCATCTCCATCTTGATAGGTAAGGACCAATTGGCCAATAGGTGGGTAATCTTCGAGTTCGTTGCCAGGAAGGTCAACAACTTGTAGGTCTATAAAGGCAGAATTTACCAAAATATTGCCCAGGTCCTCCAAATTGGGGAAAGAAAGCTTGATATCCGGACCATCCAAACCCTGAATATACAGTAAGGAATCCGATCCACTGCTAACCGCCTGTTCTAATGTACTTCCAGTTATGTCTGCATTCGTATTGATTACACGAACATCTATGGAAGACATTAAATACCTGTATAAATATTGGGAAGTATCATTCTCTGTAATATCAGTGTAGTATACATTGACGCCTGTCAGGCCGGATTCCGGCTCAAATACCACCATAGATGAAGCAGCGGAGGCTGTTACATTTTTCATGTACAGTCCAAAAAACTCCTCATCAAAATTCGCAATCAGGGCTGTGTCGAGCAATTTTTTACCAAAAAGATTAGGTAGCTCGAGGGATACAAACTTCCCCTGAAGAGTGTCACTTGTTACTAAAACCAGGTCCTTTATACTATCTCGGTCAGGGGTAAAACTTCCCGTAGTGATGGCCGGAATCTCGTATTCAAAAGTCCTATTGGAAAAATAGTTCGTATCCGTGTTAAACATTTCGGTCATCTCATACAATTCATATTGTAATTCATCACCAAATGGTCCATAGGAGTAAACCGAATCTATTTCAAAAGTCAACAGAACAGAATCAACTGAAAAATCATTCAGCACAGGAAGTGTTAATGACCCAGGTGTGATCTGAAAAAAGAAGTCTGCAGTGTTTGTACCGAAATTATCATCCTCGTAAGTACCAAAAGGCAAGCCCTTAACTGTAGAACTAGGGAGATAACTAATCAGAGAATCCTGGAAGAAATGCTCAGTCTTGACGGAGAGTGTATCAGAAAAAAATACTTCTTCCTGGTCTTGAGACAACAAGCCTGCTCCAAGCGGATTGGGGTCAGAACAGCCACAAGCAAATAGTAGACTGGCAGATAGCCAGAAGAAAAAACGCATACGCATCATGAACTTCAATTCTGGTATTGAAGGAATTTTAGCTTTGAACTTCCTCCTCTAACTGAGCCTGGAAAAATTCAAGATATGCTGCCAGGTAAGCCTCCTCAGTTTGGGCTTCTAATACTGGCACCTTACAGCTTTCGATAACCTTGGATTCCTTGTCGTTAAGGGTTTCAGAGCCAATGATCACTGCATCAGCAAATTCACATGCCCCTTTGTGAAGGGCTACCTTATCATTATCCAGGTAAGCGGAAAGATCTTCAGGTTCCAGGTTGTTGATGGAAGCCTTTTCGATCATGCTATTATCAAAATTTGAATCCATCTCAGTAGTGTACATGCTGTATACTACTCTGGAATTTTTGAAAATAGGTTCATTCTTGTAAGCCGCTTTCAGATACATGGGGATAAGAGAAGTCATCCAACCATGACAAGAAACGATGTCCGGAGCCCAACCAAATTTTTTGACTGTTTCCAGGACACCTTTACAAAAGAAGATCATCCTGTCTTGATTATCCTTAAAGGGTTTTCCTTTATCGTCTTCAAAGACAGATTTTCTTTTGAAAAAATCTTCATTATCCAAAAAGTAAACCTGCATCCGGGCACCCGGCAAAGAGGCAACTTTAATGATTAATGGATAATCATCATCGTCAACAATGATGTTCATTCCGGAAAGCCGAACTACTTCATGCAGTCTGTGTCTTCTTTCGTTGATGGTTCCAAACCTGGGCATTAATACCCTGATCTCCATACCGTTTTCCTGAATATGTTGGGGTAATTTCCGAGCTATTTTAGATATTTCTGATAGAGCGGTATAAGGTTCCATTTCCTGAGTTACTATCAGGACTCTCTTTTTCTCCATACTAGATAGGCAGTTTAAATCGTCAAATCAAAGAGCTTCAAAGCCTCAAATTGGTTGGCAAAATTAGTAAAATAATGCCAGTTCTCCAGATTGGTGGCTTTCCAAGGCATGTATTTAATGTCTGAAAAACCTTTTTATTATCTACTTTTTGATAACTTTCCCGGCTTTGCAAATCAAACTGCTAACATGCTGATTTTCAAAAAGGTTGCTGATCTGCAAGCCTTTATAAGCCAAAAAAAGGCAAATGGGGCCTCCATAGGCTTCATTCCCACCATGGGGGCCTTGCACAGCGGACATGTATCACTCGTGGAAAAGGCCCTAGAAGAAGAGCAATTAACTGTAGTTAGCATTTTTGTAAATCCTACCCAATTCAATGATCCTGAGGATCTTAAAAAATATCCAAGGCCTTTTTCCAAGGATGCTCAGAAACTCATCAAAGCAGGAACTTCGGTTCTTTTTCATCCGGATGTAGAAGAAGTATACCCTCCGGGCCTCGAAACCCAGGTTAATCTCGATTTTGGTCGCTTAACCAGGGTGATGGAAGGAAATTTCCGTCCAGGACATTTTGAGGGAATGGCAAATGTAGTTAGTCGGTTGCTTGACATTGTAAGGCCAGACAGCCTTTTTATGGGCCAAAAGGATTTCCAACAATTAACTATCGTAAAAGATATGATCAGACAGCAAGGTCGGAGGATCCGGCTGGTAGCCTGCCCTATCATACGTGAAAAAAATGGCTTGGCCAGAAGCTCAAGAAATGAAAGACTAAGCGAGGAAGCCCGTGAAAAAGCTTCAATTATCAATAAAACTCTAGAATGGACCTCTGAAAACCACCTTCAAACACCAATTAATGAGCTACAAAGGGAAGCTCTGGAGAAGATGGAAGTAGGTCCCTTCAAACCAGAATATTTTTCAATCGTCGACGGTTATACATTGGAGGAGGTGCAGGACCCTCAAAAACATGAGACCATAGTTGCCTGCACAGCGGTTTGGGTAGAGGATGTTCGACTGATTGATAACAGGATCCTTAAGGGAAAGGAAATTCTCAGAGGCAAGATTCAGGAAAACCTTCAAAGTGTAGAATCATGATGATCCGTCGCTTAAAATCAAAGATCCATCAGGCAAGGGTTACACAGGTCGACCTGGATTTCATGGATAGTGTCTTGATCGATCTGGCTTTGATGGAAGCCGCTGGTCTGAGTGAGGGAGAAATTGTGCAGATCGACTATGGAATGAGCGGACATAGGTTTGAAACTCATGTCATTCCAGGTGAAAGAAATTCAGGTATTGTCTGTCTTAATGGGTTTTCCGGGAGAAACGCAAAAATTGGAGATACCATTACAATTTCAGCGGCAATATGGGAATCTTCCGAAAACCTAAATCCTTTTGAGCCATTTCTCGTTTTTCCTACAGAGGAGAATAAACTTCCATGATCATTCATTAGACTTACCATCCTTGAAGAAGCACTTAATAAACTTTGTAAAGTTCATCTTATTCCTTGGGATTGGGGCGTCCATAATGTACTACTTGTATTACACTATGAACATTTCATTTCAGGAACAATGTCGCCTGGATGGAGTGCCTCCCGAAGATTGCAGCCTGATAGAAAAGATCCTGGATGACTTTCGATCCGTCAACATTTTTTGGATGGGAATGGTCTTTCTGGCATTTACCATTTCCAATATCAGTAGGATGATACGCTGGGGAATGCTAGTGCGAAACCTTGGGTATCCGGCCCGGAATGCATACCTGTTTATGTCTATCATTATCGGGTACCTTTTCAATCTATTATTCCCAAGGCTTGGTGAAGTAGTGAGGGCTGGTTCAGTCGCTCAAACAGAAGAAATCCCTTTACAGAAAGTGATCGGAACTATTGTCGTAGATAGGATTATGGATGTAATCTGTCTCGCCCTTGTATTGGCCTCTGCATTCATTCTGGAATATGATACTATCACTCAGTTCGTCTCTGAAAACCAAGGGGAGGACACTGGTAAATCTTACACCTGGATATGGTTGCTTGGTACAGCTTTATTGGGATTAGGTTTCATTTGGTATTATCAAAGCAACAGATCTTCCTTGCGAAAGCTTAAGGTTTTTAAAAAGGGGGAAGAAATCGCTTATGGGATGATCGAGGGTATAAAGACCATCTCCAATTTGAAAAAGCCAGGCTGGTTTATTTTCCATTCTGCCAATGTTTGGTTTATGTATTTCCTAATGACCTATTTTTGCTTCTTTGCATTCGAACCAACTGCGGGCCTTAGCCCGAGGATAGGATGGATGGTTTTCGCCTTTGCAGCCCTCGGTGTGTTGATCCCCTCCCCCGGAGGTATGGGCACAGTCCATTGGCTTACCATATCAGCCTTGACCATTTATGGCTTGGATGAATTTGCTTCATTTTCCTTTGCCAATATCTTATTTTTTGGTGTGCAAATATTCTATGTGATAATAGGCGGTCTGATTTGTTTGGCTATCCTGGCATTTGTAAGAAATCGTAAAAACAAAAAACTCTCTTCATCATGATTCTGGAGGGAATAAAAAACAAGATCATGGACCTGGAAGAAATTGTTTCCTGGTCCCGACAGAAAAAACAAGATGGTCAAAAGCTTGTATTTACAAACGGCTGTTTTGATCTCATCCACTTAGGGCACCTCCAATATTTGTCCCAGGCCAAAGAGCTTGGTGACCTGCTCATTATCGGAGTCAATTCTGATTCTAGTGTAGAAAGATTGAAGGGCCCCGGCAGGCCGGTAAAGGATGAATACTCACGGGCTTCTCTTCTTGCTGCATTGACCATGGTTGATGCGGTAACCATATTCAAAGAGGACACACCTCTTAACCTCATCAAACAGATCCAGCCCGATATGCTTTGCAAAGGCGGCGATTGGCATATCAACCAAATTGTAGGCGCGAGAGAGGTTCTCGATAACGGGGGTGAAGTCAAAAGTCTTCCCTTTTTGCAGGGCCATTCCACCACTTCCCTGGTTCAAAAAGCTCGTCAAGAGTAATTAAGCTTGATGAGTTATTGAATTTAATTTAGATTTGTATCAGCTAGAAGACCAAGTAATTATGGATATAAAGGATGTCATTTCCTATTTGGAGCTCATCGCTCCCAGAAGTTTGCAGGAAAGTTATGACAATGCGGGCCTGATCATTGGTGATCCATCGGAAAAGGTATCCGGGGTATTGATCACTCTGGATTCCACCGAAGAAGTGATCCAGGAAGCCATTGATAAAAAGTGTAATCTGGTGGTAGCCCACCATCCTATCATCTTCAAAGGCCTGAAAAAAATAAATGGTAAGAATTATGTGGAGAGGACGGTTCTGCAAGCCATCCGCAATAACATCGCCATATACGCTATCCACACAAATTTGGATAATGTCCTAACGCGAGGAGTCAACGAGCGGATCGCTCAGCGTATAGGCCTGGTGGACCTGGATATTCTTGCCCCGAAAAAGAATCTTGAAAAACTGGTTGTGTATGCTCCGGTACAC
>JABDJM010000060.1 GCA_013002475.1 Saprospiraceae bacterium
TCCTTACTTAGATCATTGCTGGTCATATACATGGCCATATCCCCTACCACTTTTGAGCTGGGTGTAACTTTGACAATACCTCCCAATACATCATTGACATCCCTGTAGTTTTTCTTGATCGTTTCAAATTTATCTTCCAATCCAAGCCCTCTGGCTTGGGGGCGCAGGTTGGAATATTGTCCCCCAGGTATCTCATGCATATACACTTCCGCAGAACCTGACCGGAGTTCGGTTTCAAATGGATAATACAATTTGCGAACGTCTTCCCAGTAATTTGAAAATTGGTTAAGCGAATCCAGGTTCACTTCGTTTTCACGCTCGTGTCCTTGCAGAATGGCAACCAGACTGTTGAAATTGGGCTGTGAAGTAAGACCGCTTAATCCTCCCAATGCCACATCTACCACATCAACTCCGGCTTCGATAGCCTTGAGGTAGGTAGCACTTTGCATAGAGGAAGTATCGTGCGTATGAAGATGTAAGGGAAGGTCGACTGCATCCTGCAGCGCCGGGATCAATTCCTGAGCTGCGTAGGGCTTGAGCAATCCGGCCATATCCTTTATGGCCAGGATATGGGTGCCCGCATCTTCTAGTCTTTTTGCGAGGTCTGTGTAATATTGGAGTGTAAATTTCTTCTCTGCCTTATTCGTAAAATCACCTGTGTAACAAATACAAGCTTCGGCAAGGGAGTTTGTATTTTCTCTAACCGTGCGGATCGAGACTTCCATATTCTCGACCCAATTGAGTGAGTCGAAAATCCGAAAGATATCGATCCCGGTTTCTGCTGCCTCCTCAATGAAATTGATGATCAGGTTGTCTGGGTAAGCTTTATAACCTACTGCATTACTTCCCCTGAGTAGCATTTGCAAAAGCATATTGGGCATAGCCTTTCGGAGATCTTTCAGTCGGGCCCATGGACTTTCTTTCAAAAACCGGTAGGCCACATCAAAGGTGGCTCCACCCCAAACTTCCATGGAAAAGACCTGATCACCATGAAGCTTTGCATAGGCCTCTGCAACCTGCATCATATCATAAGACCGCAAGCGGGTCGCAAGAAGGCTTTGGTGACCATCGCGAAGGGTGGTGTCCGTATATTGGATCTTTGGGTTTTCCTGGAGCCTTTTGGCAAAAGCTTCAGGCCCTAATTCGGATAACTGGTCTTTTGAGCCCTTTGGAAATTCCTCGATATGTTGGAACTGTGGCACTATGGGATTTGGGAAAACTTTGCGCTGGACTTTTTCCTTGACATCCGGGTTCCCATTTACAATCACATTGGACAAAAACCTTAGCAATTTTGTTCCCCGATCTTTGGTTCGGGGTGGCTGAAGGATCTGAGGATTATTTTTGATAAAATTAACTGTGGCATCCCCGGATTGGAAAACGGAGTTTGAAAGGAGATTCAGTAGAAATCCAATATTAGTTTTTACACCTCTAATCCTAAATTCCCGCAATGCGCGGTGTAATCGCTCTGCTGCTTCGGGGAGTGTTCTTCCCCAGCTAGTGGCTTTTACCAGGAGGCTATCAAAGAAGGGTGAGATCGTAGCACCTGCATAAGCCGAACCTGCGTCGAGTCTGATACCAAATCCACTTGCTGAGCGGTACGCGATCAGCTTGCCATAGTCCGGCTTGAAATCATGTTCCGGATCCTCTGTAGTGATCCGACATTGGATAGCAAATCCATCATAACTGATGTCCTCCTGGGCTCCAAGATTTATTAGCGGATGATCCAGGGGATACCCCATGCTTATTAGGATCTGAGCTCTGACCAGATCAACACCGGTTATTTCTTCCGTTATCGTATGCTCAACCTGTATCCGGGGGTTCACCTCTATGAAGTAAATGTTCTCTTCCTGGTCGATCAAAAACTCCACCGTACCAGCATGAGTATAATCAACCGCACGGGTGATCTTAAGCGCATATTTGTAAAGGGCTTCACGAGTCTCTTCCTTTAATCCAAGGGAAGGAGCGATTTCAACGACCTTTTGGAATCTTCTTTGGACTGAGCAATCCCTCTCAAATAGATGGACAAGATTTCCCTTGAGGTCTCCCAGGATCTGCACTTCGATATGCTTTGGATCCTCAATATATTTCTCAAGAAAGATGGTTCCATCCCCGAATGCCTTTTGCGCTTCGCTTTTTGCTTCATTGTATTCTCCAATGAGTTGATCCTTGGATCGAACGACCCTCATACCCCGGCCCCCGCCGCCCGCGGCGGCTTTTACCATGATCGGATAGCCAATGCGTTCTGCCTCCTCCATGATTTCCAAGTTGTCATTGAGAGGTCCTTTGCTATCCTCGATCAGCGGAATCTGCTGTTCTCTCGCGATGACCTTTGCGGCTACCTTATCGCCAAGCCTTTCCATAACTTCTGGGGCAGGACCAATAAAAACAATCCTCTCCTCCCGACACCTACGAGCAAAATTTACATTTTCAGAGAGGAATCCATAACCCGGATGAATGGCATCCACGCGATATTTTTTTGCCACACGAAGGATCTCCTCAATATCTAAATAGGGCTTCAAAGG
>JABDJM010000066.1 GCA_013002475.1 Saprospiraceae bacterium
CGGATACCCTCATCGAGCCCTATCTTCCTGGCCAAACCTACTCCGGCCTTTTTTTGAGCTAATCCGGAATAGTAATTCCCATGGAAACGCAATCCAGGAGAGTTGGCTTTTGCAATCCAGGCAGATAGTTTTTCCATTTGTCCCTGATGAAATTCCTTGACCTCATCAGAAGCACCCTCTGGATCATTAAGAACCAGCAAAACTTCAACTCCCCTTTCTGGCAGTTCACAGCGAGACAAGCTTTCCAAAGTCTCCCAAATAGAGCTTTCCATGAAACAAGGAATCGCTACTACAATTCCAAGGTTTTCGGCTGGTTCCTCCTCTATCCAGTTTTCCCCGTATCCCCTTTTTTCCAGGTATCGTTGATATACATCTTGCACGCTGCCAAATTATGCTTTTCCCGATCAATTCATTTCCTTGCAATCAGGTATGACTCCTTTGATAGAATTACAATGTTTTCCTTCCATCTATTATTTCGCCGTGTTACTGCACCATGGTGAGGTAAGTCTGGAGGCACATGAGCATTATCAAAAAGGCAGCTATCGAAATAAGTATGAAATTGCCGGACCTAATGGAAGGCAAACACTTAGTCTCCCATTATTAAAAGGGAAACATTCAGGCATGCCCATAAAATCTGTGGGTATTAGTTATGAGGAAAACTGGCCTCTGCAACATTGGCGCAGTCTTCAGACGGCCTACGGGAATTCACCCTTTTTTCTGCATTACAAAGATGAGTTGAAAGCCATTATCACCAGCGGCGAACAAAACTTGTGGACATGGAATAAAACAGCCCTGAATTGGGTTTGCCAGCAGGTAGAAATTGAGATTAGGTTGGAAGAAAGCCAATCTTTTCAAAAAGAGTCAGGCAAAAATGATTACCGCAACCAAATTAGACCGTCTAAAGAGAAAATCATCCTTCCTGAATACCCGCAGGTATTCATGGAGAAAACAGGCTTTTTAACCAATTTAAGTATCTTGGATTTACTGTTTTGTATGGGGCCTATTTGCGTTCAGTATCTTCAAAAAATAGAGCTTTCCGAAAGAATTATTGAATGATCAATTTTTTTAAAGACACTCAAATAAAAGCTTACCAGGGCAAGATCGAAGAGATCGTAAAGCACCTTCAAAACCTTACTGAGGATATTGGCCATGCACAACTTGCACAGACGGTCAGTGATCTCCGCTCAAGGGTGTCTGACCCCTATATGTTTGTAATCGTTGGAGAGGTAAAAGCAGGTAAATCATCATTTATCAATGCCTTGCTTGGCACTGGTGAAGAAATCTGCAAGGTCGCCCCCTCCCCTATGACAGATACAATTCAGCAGATCGTATATGGAGAGGAAGAAAAGGAAGTAACACTAAATCCCTACTTAAAAAGGATATATCAACCAGTAGAAATCCTGAGGGAGATCTCCATCGTGGATACCCCGGGTACGAACACTATCGTTGACCACCATCAGGAAATTACAGAGCGTTTTATTCCCGGCTCGGACCTGATCGTCTTTGTTTTTGAATCAAAGAATCCTTATCGGCAATCGGCCTGGGATTTTTTCAAATACATCCATGCTGATTGGAGAAAGAAAATAATTTTTGTTCTTCAACAAAAGGATCTCATGGAACCTGCTGACCTGGAGATCAACATTCAGGGTGTAAAGGATTTTGCGAAGAAAAATGGCATAGATTCTCCTTTGGTTTTTGCAGTTTCTGCCAAGGCAGAATTGGAAGGCCTCCAGGAAGAAAGTGGCTACACGCCATTGAGAAAATATATCGAGGATAACATTACCGGTGGACAAGCTCCTTTGTTAAAGCTAGAGAGTAATATTCAATCGAGCTGGAATATTCATCAGCGTATCCAGACCGGCGTGAAAGACAGAGAAGATCAATTCAAAGCGGACCTGGCCTTTCGGGATGACATTAGTAATACCCTTGATGAACAAGAGGGACGATCTCAGCAGATGGTTGACAGTCTGGTGAAAAATCTGTTGACTTCCTATGATCAGGTAACCCAGGCAAAAGACAGGGAGTTGGAAAACGGTCTTGGCTTTGGGAGTCTGATCGGAAGATCGTTAAGATCTATTTTTTCGAAAGAAGCCTCTGCAAAAGTTTGGCTGCAGGGAATTTCCGGTGGTCTGGAACAAGAACTTAAAAAACAACTCGGAGCCCGCCTTGATACAGGTGTCAACGATATCGCAGAATCTATCCAGCAAATGGCCAAAATGATAGACCTGAAAACAAGGAGCAGCTCTACAATATTGAAAAATGATCATGACCTTTTTAGCACGATCGCAGAGAAGCGAGCCAATGTTCTTAAGGACCTGAGAGCCGCATTTTCAAAATTCCTGGAGCATGGAGAAAACTTTTATGAGCCCGGCCTGCTTCCTGAAGACAGCAAGATCACTCCACAATTAGCAGCAGGCGGAGGCGTAGCAGTAATTGGAGCCTTGCTAACCTATCTCACAAACCTTTCGGTCCTAGATGTTACCGGCGGAATACTCACCGCAGTGGGCCTCGTTTTTGCCGGTGTCACTATCGGATGGAACCGGCGAAAAATCCTAGCCGGATTTAGAAAAGAGATCTCACGGGGAAGGGAAACTCTCAGGGTAGATGTTACAAATAAGCTAAACACTTACATCCGGCATATCAAGGAGAAGATTGACGCCAACTTTGAGGGATTTGATAAAATGCTGGCTCAGGAAAAAGATGCAGTGAAAATATTAAATGAAAAATTAGACCTGATATCTCAGGATCTAAAAGGCATGGAAGGAACCTTGAAAATTACGGATCAGAACTAATCCTTTACTGCACCCACCGGCACATAGTCAAAAACATTGTCCTGTAATCTTAAGATCTGATAGCAGTACCCTCCGGTCGAATCATAAGCCACAAAAAAACCCTCCCCTTTCGCGGTAGATTTTCCAACACAGATCTTGGGATAGTGATCAAAAACCTCAATTCTTCTTTCGGCCATAACATCCTCCTGAAAAACCCAAAGCATTCTTTTTCCAATCACCTCAATTACTGCTTCGGATTCCCGATGATCTAACCATCGACCCTGGATCTTTTGCAAAAGAGAAAGTTGACTTGGATTC
>JABDJM010000046.1 GCA_013002475.1 Saprospiraceae bacterium
GACCAGGACACGGTTTTCTACCATAAAAAATCGTCGGGTTAATACAGGCTCTTGACTATCATCATCCCAAACATACAAGATGTAATTCCCGCTTTTCTTTAGACGTAAATTGTCATTGGGAATTCTTAGTGTATGCGTGGTGTATTGTGCTCTTGTATTGAAGCTGAAATTATTCTCCACGATCTCGTTAGTTTCATACCCATCCAAATATTCTAAAACCGGAATGTCGCTGGGGGTCCAATCTTGATCACACAGAAAGACTTTATAAGAAAAGTACCTCAGTCCTTCCGAAAAATCATCGAAGTTTAGATCAAGGACATCATCAGAATTCAGACTGAGAATTGGATACGAAAAATATTGACCAGGATAGTGGAAGGTGATTGCTCCAATATTAGGATCATATTTTCTGTCAGCGGTCTGGATCTCGGTTTGTGCAACACAAAAACCGCTGATAGTGAAAGCAATAAGATAAAGCAGTATCCTCATCATAATTTTGACGGCCTAAATGCCCTGGGTCACTTTGCAGGACTGGTATAAGGATTTCCCTTAATTCTAAATCTCCAGGGCTTGTCCACCCACTCACCAGCATAGTCAATTCCAACCCGGGGACTGGAGTGGATCTGAAAACTTGTTCTTTCCCCTTTGCCTATCCAGATCATTGATTCTTTATTAAAAAGAGGAACCCCGCTAAGTTCCTTAGTAATTCCTAAAGCCCTGGACAAAACGCCAGGCCCGGCAGTTAATTGTGGCTTCAGTTTCGTCATTTTTCTACGGTCCATCATGGTTTTCAATCCATGCGTCGGTTCTATGGCCCTTATAAGCACGGCGTGTGGTGTGCCAGGAGGGCCGCAGATGATGTTGAACAGGTGATGGATTCCATAGCATAAATAGACATAGGCATTCCCTGAAGGACCGAACATCACCTCAGTTCGTGCGGTACGCCTGTAGTTATAAGCATGGGAGGCCTTGTCCTCTGGTGCCCGGTAGGCTTCCGTTTCTACAATCCTGCCAGCAGTGATCTTCCCATTAAATTCAGTAACCAGATATTGGCCCAGGAGTTTTTGTGCTGCAGTAACTACATCATCACCTTGTAGATACCTTGGCAATCGTTGCCGAGACAATGGAATTTTATCCTCCGTGACCTGCACTATCGACGCGTATAGTTTGGTGGCTCTTTGGTGATCGTCACATTATGGGGATGACTTTCGGTTACCCCGGCGGCGGTGATCTTCACAAACTGAGCATTCTTAAGGGCAGAAATATTCTTTGCTCCGCAGTAGCCCATACTAGCCCGAAGACCACCCAGGTATTGCACCATGACTTCGGCCAAAGACCCCCTAAAAGAGACCCTACCTTCGATTCCCTCCGGAACAAGTTTTTTGATATCCTCCTCGATATCCTGGAAGTATCGATCCTTGGATCCCAGTTCCATTGCACCAATGGATCCCATACCTCGGTACACTTTATATTTTCTTCCTTGGTAAATAATAGTTTCTCCTGGTGATTCCTCAACCCCGGCAAAAAGAGATCCCGCCATGATCGTACTGGCACCACCGGCAATCGCCTTGGCAATATCTCCAGTATATCTTATGCCTCCATCTGCAATGATTGGAACTCCAGTATTTTTTAAAGCTGTGGCTGCCTCATAAATAGCGGTTAACTGAGGTACACCGACTCCTGCTATGATACGGGTGGTACAAATAGACCCTGGTCCGATCCCAACCTTAACAGCATCTGCTCCGGCATCGACTAAAGCCCTGGCACCAGAACCTGTGGCAACATTTCCGCCCACAACCTGAAGATCCGGATGTTGCGACTTAACTCTTTTTATTGCTTCTAATACTCCTAGACTATGCCCGTGAGCAGTGTCAATACAGATGATGTCTACATCAACTGCTTTCAATGCTTCAACCCGGTCAAGAAGATCATGGGTTACACCTACAGCGGCACCAACGACTAATCTTCCTAGGGAGTCTTTGCAGCTATCAGGATAATCCTGAACCTTCATGATATCCTTATAGGTGATCAGCCCAACCAGACGCGAATTATTATCAACCACGGGGAGCTTTTCGATCTTATTTACCTGAAGGATCTCACGGGCCATTTCCAGCGTTGTCCCAATGGGAGCCGTCACCAGATTTTCAGTGGTCATAAGTTCTGTGACCGGACGTTGATTTTGGGTTTCGAATCGGAGATCGCGGTTGGTAAGGATCCCGACTAACTTTTGGTCGGTTCCTACAATGGGAATTCCACCGATCTTATATCTCCTCATAAGAGCAAGGGCATCTCCTACAACGGCATCTGGTCCCAAAGTAACAGGATCAATGATCATCCCGCTTTCGGATCTTTTCACACTTCGGACCTGCTCTGCCTGCTCTTCGATCCCCATATTTTTATGGATAAAACCTAAGCCGCCCTGTCGGGCTATGGCTATAGCCAACTTTGCCTCGGTGACCGTATCCATCGCTGCTGAAACGATTGGCACATTCAGACTTATTTCAGTGGATAGTTTAGTTTGAATGTTTACATCTCTTGGAAGGACATCAGAGGCTGCAGGGACCAAAAGCACATCATCGTAGGTGAGTGCATTGCCCAAAATTTTGCCGTGAGTAGTTGAAAGGGAGGGAGTTTCTGGTGATTTTAGAATTTCCATGCGCAAAGGTAATATTTCATTCTCTAAAAATGATTGGGCGCTCAGATAAGAATGGAAATTATTTAAAACATCCCAAAATTGTATTTTGCGAAAAACGGATCAGATGATTGAGGTTTTCACCGATGAATATTTCATGAAACAAGCCCTGGTGGAGGCGGCCAAAGCCGCCGAGCAGGGCGAGGTGCCGGTGGGCGCTGTGATGGTTTGCGATGGCAGGATCATAGCAAGAGCACATAATAGCACAGAGCAATTGACGGATGTAACCGCTCATGCGGAAATTATCGCTATTACCAGTGCCTCGAGTTATTTAGGTAGTAAATATCTCCCGGATTGTACTTTATACGTAACTCTCGAACCCTGTCTGATGTGTGCAGGTGCATTAGCCTGGGCCCAGTTGGGCAGACTGGTGTATGGAGCCTCCGATGATAAAAAAGGATTTATGATTCATGGGAAGTCTCTTCTGCACGCCAAAACGAAAGTGGAATTCGGTATCGAGAATGATGCCTGCAGCGAGATCCTGACCAACTTTTTTGAAAGAAAAAGGATGTTACAGAAGAAGTAGCGTGGACCAAGTAGATTTTCTTATTGACTTTTCTTCCTAAGGGAAATCGGTTGTTCGGCCGCTCCAGTTCTTTTTAAGGTGAGAGATCTTTCGAAACCCTCCTGTTCCAAATGAATTGTATAGATACCAACCGGGTAAGAGGCCATGTGTATTTCTAATTTGCTTTGACCAGGACCTACCCTTAATTTCGTGGATTCCATAATACCCCCATCAAGCCTTTCCACAGAATAATGCAAAAGGCCTCCTGTGAGAAAACTCATGTCTAAAACAACATCCCTGGAGTCTTCGCCTCCGGTAAATCTGTTTACCTGGAAATTGGCGCCAGGCCTAGAAAAACCAGGTACAGGTTCAAGACTAGCCATTTCCCCATCTTTAAAT
>JABDJM010000093.1 GCA_013002475.1 Saprospiraceae bacterium
CTATATGGATATTCAAATCAGGAATTTGACAAAAACCTACGGACATCAAAAAGCCGTTGATCGAATCTCCTTTACTGTAAAAACAGGTGAAATTGTAGGATTCCTGGGCCCAAATGGCGCCGGAAAGACTACGACCATGAAGATGATAACCAACTTCCTGGAAAGCGATGGAGGAGATGTGTTGATAGGAGGTGAATCCGCCTCCAATGGGTCGAGGAAAAAAAACATTGGCTACCTCCCCGAAAATAATCCGCTGTATCTTGAAATGGCAGTAATCGATTATCTGGAGTACTGTGCTTTATTGCAAGGGGTTGACAAGTCGGTCATTCCCTCTCGCATTCGCGAAATGGTAAAGATCTGTGGCTTGAATGCCGAAAAGCACAAGAAGATCAGTGAGCTTTCCAAGGGTTACAAACAAAGAGTCGGATTGGCTCAGGCCCTGATCCACGATCCGGATGTTTTGATCTTGGATGAACCTACAACCGGTTTGGATCCAAATCAGATCGTCGAAATCAGAGAGCTGATTAAAAATATTGGGAAAGAGAAGACAGTCATCCTATCCACCCACATTCTTCCCGAAGTCGAAGCGACCTGCGACCGGATCCTGATCATTAACAAGGGAAAGATCGTTGCTGATGGCAGCCCGGAAAGTTTGAGAACCCAGGCGGCAGGTCAACAGATATTGAAAGTGCGAATCGAAGGGGCGCCGAAAAATGAAATTCATCGTGCATTATTGGGCCTGGCAGAAGTATCTCAGGTAAAGCAAACAGAGGATGGCAGATTTGAAATGCAATCCAAACCTGATAATGTGCTGAACGAAGCGGTCTTCAAAGCTTGTGTTCAAAATAATTGGTTATTACTGGAAATGATCCCTTTTGAAACTAAACTGGAAGACATCTTCCGGGAATTAACATTGAATTGATAATGGGAGCTAGCTGGATAATTGCAAAAAAAGAATTGGCTTCCTATTTCGATAGCCTGGTTGCCTATGTGGTTTTGATCTTGTTTTTGGCCTTTAGTGGAACCTTTACCTGGTTATACGGTGCAGACATTTTCTTTCGAAAGCAAGCCGACCTTCAGGTATTCTTTAGCATCGCGTATTGGACTTTGTTCTTTTTCATTCCTGCGATAACGATGCGTCAATTGGCAGAGGAAAAAAGATCCGGAACGATCGAGCTTCTCCTTACCAAGGATGTTTCGATCCGTCAGATCATAGTTGGAAAATTTCTTGGCTGTTTGATGATGGTAGGAATAGCACTGCTGTTCACCTTACCTTATTATTTAACCGTGAGCCAGCTAGGTGAAATGGATCATGGGGCTACCATAACTGGTTATCTGGGACTGATACTCATGAGTGGTGTCTACATCGCCATTGGTCTTTTTGCTTCGAGTATTACTAATAATCAGATCGTTGCCTTTTTGATCGCTTTGGCCATCGGGATCTTGTTCCATTTGATTTTTGGCTGGTTGGCAACAGCATACTCTGGCTGGTTGGGAACTCTCTTTGATACGCTATCGCTGCAAACTCATTATGATAGCATCTCCCGCGGTGTGATCGATACCAAAGACCTGATCTATTTTTTGACACTGATCGTGCTCGGATTGGGGGCGGCAGAATTAAGTATTTCCAAGCGCTGATATGAAAAATGCAATTTCATTGATCTTATTGGCAGGTATACTGCTGCTGGTAAACTTGCTTTCCAGGCAGTTTTTCTTTCGGTTAGATCTGACCAAGGATAAACAATTCACATTAAGTAAGGCCTCCGTAGATATCCTTGAAAATCTTGAGGATCCTGTTTTTGTAAAAGCCTACTTCACCGAGGTCGAAGGTTTTGAAAAGGTCCGAGAGGATTTTAGAGATCTTTTGGTTGAATACAGCACACGATCTAAGGGGATGGTTGACTTTGAGTTTATCAATCCAAACGAGTCCCCTGAATCTGAACAAATAGCACAGCAAGATGGAATCCAACCTATCCTTGTCCAGGTCCGCAAGGCTGATCAATCGACTCAGCAAAGGGCATATTTAGGAGCGGTACTTGAAATGGGAGAGCAGGTGGAACGTATTCCCCTTGTCCAACCGGGTTCGGCAATGGAATATGATCTAACTACTTCTATAAAAAAGATCTCCGTTCTTGATAAACCCTCCGTTGGATTTATATCTGGTTATGGGACTGCTGGCCAGGAGCAATTAGCACAAGCTATTCAGCAATTAAGCATTCTATATACGGTTGAAAATGTAGACCTCAGTGGAGAGGTCCCCAGCCCCGCCCGTTACCGGGCTCTGGCTCTTCTGGGACCCAAAGACAG
>JABDJM010000098.1 GCA_013002475.1 Saprospiraceae bacterium
CCTGTCAATACGGTGAACGATGAATTTGCTCCTGTCTTAAGCCCGAATTATAGCAATAAGCTTTACCTCTCCTCAGCCAGGTTTGACACTCAGGGAGGGAAGCGGGATGAATTTGGCAGGGAAGACAACCAGTACGGAAAATACCGGACCGATATCTATTCCACTTACGAAACGAATGGACAATGGTCCGTGCCAGAACCTCTCCCTGGTTTACTTAATTCGGCCATGCATGACATGGTGTTTGACTTTGCTCAAGGTGGACAGGTGTTGGTTTTTTACAAAACGAATGACCTTCTAACTGGTGAGATCCTGGTGGACACCTTTGGCCGGGATGATCAAAGTTTGTTCCCTGAAACCTTTGCAGGCCCCATAGGGAATAACGACAATGAAGATCAGGCTCTCTTTTTAATAAATGACAGTACCCTTCTTTTCTCCAGTAGAAGAGAAGAAGGGTTTGGCGGCCTGGACCTTTATATCAGCAGAAAGTCAAACAATGGCTGGGGCCTTCCTAAAAATTTAGGGCCCAGGGTCAATTCTATCTATGATGAGTCTTTCCCTTTCCTTGCCAGGGATGGGCGAAGCCTATACTTTTCCTCTAATCGACCTGAAAGCATGGGAGGATATGATGTTTTTCTGATCAGGTATTATGACCAGCAGGAAACCTGGAGTCTTCCTGAAAATTTAGCATTCCCAATAAACAGCCCCGGCGATGAGATCAACTTTCGAATATCGGATGATGGTTTGAAAGCATTTTTCAGCAGTAAAAGGCCAGGAGGATATGGAGGGATGGACATTTATTTGGCCTATTTCAAGAAGGCCCGTCAGGAACATCTTGTCAGATCATTACCGGTACTATATGAGGATGTGCCTGCATATCGAAGAAAAATGCGTGAGGAGGGTAGCTTTCTCACTCAACGCAATGAAGCTAATTTATCCACTACTCCCAGCGGAACTGTTCCAGTCAATGTTACTTATAAATTCAGGCCCTTGTATGTAGGTAACAACGACCAGGTTGAAAGTCCGGGCAACCTTCAAATGCTTGAAAAGATAAGTGAACTTTTAATAGCAAATCCCCAATTGAAACTTGTGATCACTGGCCATGGGGATGGAAAAAGTCCAGGAGACTTTGAGTTATATTTTTCAATAAAAAGAGCAGAAAAGGTCTCTAAATATTTGACCGAGAATGGGGTTTCGAACAATCGCTTGTTGGTTAGGGGAGTTGGAGTTCAATACCCTTTTTTGCAAATCAACCGTGAATCCGGCCCACAAATCAATGTTGATAAATTTAACCGGAGGATTGAATATGCATTCGTCGGCCTGGAAGGGTCTGGGATCAAGATAGACATGGAAGAACACAACCTGCGGGAGAGCCTGAAGGACCCAAAGCGATTTCAATTAGCAGAAGATGAAAGCGGCTTGTACTATCGGCTGCAGGTGGCAGAATTAAGACAAAACTTTACTGGACTTCAACGATATAATGAATTGCCATGGCTTGTTGAAAGGGCAGCGGATAACAGTAGTTATCGATACCTTGTAGGACGAATGGGAACCTATAGGGAAGCTGAGGCTCTCAGAAACGAAGTGATGGCAGCCGGACAGACTGGGGCCTTTGTAGTTCCCTATTTCAATGGCTATCGTTTGAAACGTTCAGAAATATTTAGATTAAGTACAGATTTTCCGGACTTGCAGTATTACCTGGGGGCTAATTAATTCCCTAAACTGAATAAAGAACATGCGAAGAATTGATTTTTTACGGGAGGGGTTGAAAAACCTAAAAACAGTGGGAACTGTCACCCGTTCTTCGAAGTTTGCCTGCCGGGAAATGATCAGGCATGTGGATTTTAAGAAAGCGAAAGTCCTTGTCGAATTAGGAGCTGGTGATGGCGTAATTACCCGGCATATTTTGGATGCGATGTCTAAGGATGCGAAGCTTCTTTTATTTGAGGTCAATCCTGAGTTTTGCGAAGTCCTGAGGGGCATCAAAGACGATCGGCTGATCGTAGTGGAGGATTCAGCAGAGAAATTGCCTAAATACCTCGAGAAAAATCAACTTGGCACCCCCGATTATATTATCTCAGCTATACCCTTCGTCGCCATGCCTGACGATATTTCTTATCGCATAGTGGAAACCTGCCGGGACAATCTAAAGCTTGGTGGAAAGTATGTTCAGATCCACTATTCCTTACTTCTTAAAAAAATGTACAAGAGAGTTTTTGGGAATGTGAATGTCAACTTTGTTCCGCTTAATATCCCTCCGGCTTTTATTCTTGTATCCGAGAAGTCTGCCTGATCAATAGGCGACGAATCGGAAAAGGCGGATATGTTTCAAATCTTCAATTGCCTTGATTTGCAATCCAGCTTTTTTGGCCCGGCGGATGATCCGATTTTTCGATAGCAGATTGTCGTATTTCACATTATTCTTCAGGTTACCTTTTGATTTTTCAATTAGACATAGTTCCCCGCCGGTCTTTAACCAATCCCTGGCCTCTCTCAATATGTTTGGGTTGCTGCGGTAGGCAAACAGATCCTGCATAATGACTCTGTCCTTACTGAAGAGATCTTCACTTTTTGGAGGCCCCTCAAGATCGTACAACCGGGTGCCGGGAGCGACAAATCCTGATTGACTGGATTCAAAAAATTTGATCGGAAATCTCAGGGAGCCTAGAGTGGTGAATATCTTTGAATCCTCGAGATAAAGTGCAAGCATTACACCTATGGAGTTGGATTCTTCCCCGCCAAAAACAACGATCTCATCTTGATTTTTAAAATCAAAAAAGGACAACAAGCCATAAAAGAAATTCGAACCTGTCATTTTATGGGGATATTCTTTTTCCAGTTGGCCATAGCTTGCAAGTTTTTGTAAGATGATCTTTGGCCACAGGTATAGGTTGCGAAGTTCATTTAACCGGGACATATCTTCAAGGCTCATGTGTTTTGATCGAACAGGGCCATGATTTGCCCAAGGGTTCCCGACCCTGTAAGTTCCCGAGGGACCATACTTTCTTTGATATTCTGCTGGAATTGGTTCTCCTAAATAGTGATTGAGTAGCATGGCCCTGACCGGTGGTTCCGCAGGAGTGTTTTCAATTATGTCCCTCATTTCCCCGAGATAAAAGACGGACTTATGCAGGCTATCCAGGCAAGCTTGCCGGAGTTTGATTATCCCTGCCCTAAGTTTTTCCATTTTCTCTAACTCAACTTGACCGGAAGCATCAGGCAGAGAAAAGAAGAAAAAAAGAATGCTGGTTATTATGAGAGATTTTCTCATACGAACTAAGTTACATTATTCCACTGATTGCCATTTCATAAGGTACCCGCCCCCTCCGGCACCACAAAGTTTGAAGTAAGGACCTTTTGAAAGGCCTTCTTTCCATTCTGCAATAAATTCCTCCGGGATCATTTCCCGAAAGTTTTCATACTGAAGGTGGCTGATCTGTTGAAAATTTTCTTTCAGATTTTCCCAGTCTTGCAGGAGGAAAGCATCGATCGCTAATTCTTGATAACGACCCAGTGTGGGTAGAACTTCCTCTTGAAACTTTTTGTCATTTTTCTTTTCCTGAAAGACTTGTACAATGGGTCCTGTTAATCTGGAGATGCCAGTGTCCACTAATGTAAATTTGTCGGGAAGTCGAAAGGACTTCAGCGGGAGAGGTTGGAGTTCTTTGTTATCTACCAGAATGGCGCTCCCTGTATAACTTACAAGCGGATCCAGACCAGAGCTTTTTCCATGAAAAAAGGATTCAAGCAAGGAAAATTTTTCCTGTAGAATTGAAGGGGTATCGTTTTCCGCGTCCTGAAAATAGCGGTGGTATAATGCTGCCACAAAGGCCCCTGAACTACCAACCCCATAGCCCTCAGGTATGCTGCTTTGAAAACACAATCCTTTACCCACATCTTCCATAAATTCAGCAACCAAAGATTTTTTAACCCAGGAAATTGCCTGACTTAAATGATCCAGCCATTTTCCATATTCAAATAACCTTGTTTCACAGCCTTCTGAAAAAACCCATTGACCAGAAACATCCATAAACGGAATAGCTAATGCCCGATATCCTTCCAGAACGGTGTACTCTCCAAAGAGTATGATCTTACCTGGAAATACTTTTTCAGACATGGTTATGGGATTTCTCTAAGATCAGATCACTATAGGACAGAGCTTGCAGCTCCTCTTCCCTGATACCCAGTTCATGGAGATAGTGAAAACACTGTTGTCGAAGTTCTTCGGGGGACCTGGGAGAATCCAGATCACTTGCTTCAATTTCGACAAAGCCTCCAAGTCCCTTCACCTCATCAATATGGAATTTCACATTATCGATAAAAAAGATCTTTCGGGATTTGTCCACGACTACCTCCACGCCTAGTCCCTGGGTCAACATTTCCTTGAGAGGGGAATCTTGCTCTACAGGCTGAAGAAAAAAATCTGATTGTTTTGGCCCTTCCCGATCGGACCTTTGATAATAGATGAGGTTGTTCTCGATATTACCCTCGCGCAGTTTTAGGCGGCCCTTTTCTACTTTGAAGTAGGTATCAATCTGATGATCCGTTCCCTCAAATCTGGCGCCCAAATCGAGTAGCTTATCTTCCACCCAAGCGGGTCGAGCGCATGAGGCTTTTATTTCAATGTTAATTGGCATAGAAATCCTTGTCCAGGGTCTGGTGCAAGATCGGATAAAATTCTAATTTCGCAACGTGAGTAATATCGAGCGCTTAAAAAAGCGCTATGCGGAGGATGGGCGTATCGCCCGGCTAAATAATTTCCTTGATGAGGATGACTTCCAGCGGATCCAGGTTACCGGGCTGGTGGGAGCGCAGGAGTCCTTTGTCCTTTCCGGAATCAACAGCCTCTCCGACCACTTCCATTTATTTGTAGCTAATGATAAGGAGGAGGCAGCCTACCTTCAAAATGATCTCACCAATATCCAGATCGCTGAGGTGATCCATTTCTTTCCTGACTCATTCAAGAGGCCCCAGAATTTCGAAGAGTTGAATACCGCGAATGTGCTGCAAAGAACAGAAACGGTCAACAAGCTGAGTTCTGTTAGGGCTAAAAAAGAGATCGTCGTAACCTACCCTGAGGCTCTTTTTGAAAAGGTGGTCTCCCCTGAATATTTAAAGAAGGCAAGGATCGAATTGAAAAAGGGAGAGGAGTTGGATATAGATTTCCTGATCAAGGTCCTGGTGGATTATGGATTCACCCGGGTGGATTTTGTGTATGAACCCGGGCAGTTTTCCTTAAGGGGCGGAATCATAGATATTTTCTCCTACGGAAATGAATGGCCATACCGGGTGGAGTTGTTTGATGAGGAGATCGAAAGTATACGGACTTTTGACCCTACCAGTCAGTTATCAAAAAGGAATATTGCTTTTGTATCTATAGTCCCGAATATTAATACACGATTTAAGCGGGAGCAGAAGGTGCCCATTTTTGAGATCCTGCCACCAAATACGGTGGTCTGGGTGCGGGACCTAAATTTTTTAATTGATCAGCTGCAAAAATGCTTCGATAAGGCGGAAGAGTTCGCAAAGAATCTTCCCAAGCTTGTCACCGAAGAGGAGGAGCTTAAAGAGTTCTTTAATGATCGGGCGTTTGTATATCCAACGGAAGTCCTTGAAGACTTCAAGAAGTTACATATCGTTAGCCTTAGCCGCGACGAACAGCCAATCAATATTAAGGAGAAGATCGATTTTTCCGGAAAGCCACAACCTGGGATCAATAAGAATTTCAAACTCCTCATCCAGTACTTAACAGAGAACACAACTGCAGGCCTTCAGAATTACATATTTACCGATAACCCAAAACAGATCGAAAGATTCTATTCGATCTTTGAGGACCTGGAGGCCAATGTTCAATTCCATCCCATTGAGAAAGCCATACACAGGGGATTTGTTGATGCGGAGTTACAGATCGCCTGCTTCACAGACCATCAGATCTTTGAAAGGTTCCACCGTTATCGCCTCCGCAGGGGATTCACTAAGGATCAAGCCCTGAATCTGAAAATGCTTCGGGATCTAAAACCTGGAGACTTTGTGACGCATATTGACCACGGGATCGGAAGGTATTCCGGCTTAGAAAAACTGACAATCAATAATAACCGGACACAGGAATCTGTTAGGCTGATCTATAAAAACAATGATGTACTCTATGTCGGGATAAACTCCCTCCACAAAATTTCCAAGTTTGTTGGAAAGGATGGAACAGCACCACAACTGAGCAAGATAGGATCCGATACCTGGAAATCCTTAAAACGAAAAACAAAAAAGAAGGTAAAGGATATCGCTAAAGAGCTGATCAAGCTGTATGCGAAGAGAAAGGCAAGCGAGGGTACCGCTTTTGCGGAAGATGGATATCTCCAGAATGAACTGGAGGCAAGTTTTATCTATGAAGATACTCCGGATCAATACCAGGCAACAGTAGATGTAAAGGCTGACATGCAAAAGGCCTATCCCATGGATCGTCTGGTTTGCGGGGATGTTGGTTTTGGAAAAACAGAAGTAGCGGTTAGAGCAGCTTTTAAGGCGATACTTAGCGGAAAACAAGTTGCGATTCTAGTGCCAACAACCATTCTGGCGCTACAGCATTACAAAACATTTAGTGATAGGCTGAGTCCATTCAGTGTATCGGTTGATTATCTAAATAGATTTAGGTCCACCAAAGAGAAGAAGGCCATCTTCGAAAAATTAAAGTCAGGAGAAATTGACCTTGTGATAGGGACACATAGCCTTTTGAATAAGGAGGTTGGTTTTAAAGATCTAGGGCTGCTTGTTATTGATGAAGAACAAAAGTTCGGGGTAAGCGCCAAAGAAAAATTGCGGGGCTTAAAAGTAAACGTGGATACGCTGACCTTAACGGCTACGCCTATTCCCAGAACCCTGCAGTTCTCTCTGATGGCAGCTAGGGACCTTTCCGTGATCCGGACCCCACCTCCAAACAGGCAACCTATCCATACGGAAAGGCGCATCTTCAATGATCAGGTGATCAAGGAAGCTATTTATTATGAGGTGAACAGAGGAGGGCAAGTCTTTTTCGTTCATAACCGGGTTAAGTCTCTGCCAGACATTACCGCTATGATCCGACGGCTTTGTCCGGATGTGGATATTGCTATGGCACATGGGCAGATGGAATCAAAAAATTTGGAAAAAACACTGCTGGAATTTATTGATAGGCGCTATGATGTTTTGGTCTCGACAAATATTATTGAGACCGGTTTGGACATTCCAAATGCCAATACCATAATTATCAATAATGCCAACCAATTTGGCATGAGCGACCTTCACCAGTTGAGGGGCAGGGTAGGGCGATCCAACCGAAAAGCCTTCTGTTACCTGTTCGCACCTCCTTTGAGTGCCCTAACACCAGATGCCCGGAAGCGCCTAAAAACCCTGGAAGAATTTTCAGACCTGGGCTCAGGATTTAATATCGCCATGAAAGACCTGGATATCCGCGGGGCAGGTAACCTACTTGGTGCAGAACAGTCGGGTTTTATCTCTGATATTGGATATGAAACTTACCAAAAGATCCTGGAAGAGGCCGTGCAGGAACTCAAGGAAACCGAGTTCAAAGATCTGTTCAAAGAGGAGCTTTCCAAGGATCGAAAATTTGTCAGAGATGTTCAAATTGAAACTGATCTTGAGATGTTGATCCCTGATGATTACGTAACTAATATTCAAGAGCGCCTCAAGCTTTACACAGAATTGGATAGCCTTAAAAACGAGGATGCATTGGAAAAATTTGCGACCATGATGAGGGATCGATTCGGAAAGGTCCCCAGGCCGGTTTTAGAACTCTTCGACGGACTAAGGCTACGGTGGTTATGCACGGAGTTAGGGTTTGAAAGATTGATCCTGAAGAGTAATAAACTACGATGCTATTTTATCACTAATCCTCAGTCACCATTTTATGAAACGGCTTTTTTCCAAAACATGCTCAGGTATGTGGCAACTTCTGGTGCCAAAAAGGGTCTAAGTTTTAAAA
>JABDJM010000140.1 GCA_013002475.1 Saprospiraceae bacterium
TGATCCGTATCGATATGAGTGAGTATATGGAGAAATTCTCCGTTTCCCGATTGATCGGTGCTCCTCCAGGATATGTAGGATACGAAGAAGGTGGTCAGCTTACCGAAAAAGTTCGGAGGAAGCCTTACTCTGTTATCCTTTTGGATGAGATCGAAAAGGCCCACCCTGATGTATACAATATACTTCTTCAGGTATTGGATGATGGTCAACTGACTGATGGTCTAGGCAGAAAGGTAGATTTTAAAAATAGTTTGATAATCATGACTTCCAATATTGGCGTTCGTCAATTGAAAGACTTTGGTCAAGGAGTTGGATTTGCAACTAAGGCAAGACAAGAAGGTGCCGATGATCAGGCAAAAGGAGTGATCCAAAATGCATTGAAAAGGACCTTTTCTCCAGAATTCCTGAATCGTATTGATGATGTGGTGATCTTTAACAGCCTTGACCAGGATGATATCTTTAAGATCATTGACATTTCACTGAAAGACCTATACAACAGGCTTGGTGGAATGGGGTATGAGCTATCACTTTCTGAGGATGCTAAGAAGTTTGTCTCAGAAAAAGGCTTTGACCCGCAATTTGGTGCAAGGCCATTACACCGTGCCATCCAAAAGTATATTGAGGATCCTTTGGCCGAATTTATTTTGAACGAAAACCCCGAAGAAGGGGCTGTATTTGATGTTGTGCTGAACAAAGAGGGAGACGGATTGGTGATCAAAAGATCTAAGAAAACCAGTAGCAATGTCAAGAAATAGTACAAAAAAGTAACTTTTTGCAAGCATACCAGTCCTATTGGTGTGCTTGCTTTTTTTTGAAGCAACTCAAAAAAATATTTAATCAAATAGAAAAGGAAGAAAGGCTTTCCTTAACTTTATTACTCACTTAATTTAAAATACTTGGCAAGACCTAGAAGAAAAAATTTTAAACAGCGGATAGAGAAACCCCGATTTCGAATAAATCAATATATCCGGATCCCCGAAATTCGCCTTGTTGGTGATAACTTCGAGGAAATTAGTAATGCAGCGGGACGGAAATTAGAGCCCGGCGTTTATAGAACCAGGGATGCTCAGGACTGGGCAATGGCAATGGACCTTGACCTGGTTGAAATCTCCCCAAAAGCAGATCCTCCTGTATGTCGCATCATCGACTACAAAAAGTTCCTGTATCAGAAAAAGAAAAAGGAAAAAGAGATCAAAGCTAAGGCTGTAAAAACAGTCATTAAGGAGATCCGTTTTGGACCCAACACAGACGACCACGACTTTGATTTCAAACTTCGACATGCAAAGAAGTTCCTCGAAGAGGGATCGAAAGTGAAAGCTTATGTTCATTTCCGTGGACGAACCATTGTTTTCAAAGATCGCGGGCAACTTCTCCTACTGAAATTCCTGAAAGAACTTGAAGATTACGGAGCTGCAGAGGCACTTCCCAAGATGGAAGGGCGTCGGATGATCGTGGTGGTGGCTCCACACAAGACTAAAAAGAAGCCAAAGAAAAAGGAAGCGGTCGAATAATACCGTTGATTATCAAGGAATTAAAAAAAGGGGCCTCGAAGGAGGCCCCTTTTTTCATTGGATACAATTGCCTATCTTTGCGACCGCTTTATATTCAAAATTATTTGCGATGCCAAAGATGAAGACCCACTCCAGTGCCAAGAAGAGATTCAAAGTAACGGGAAGTGGAAAAGTCAAAAGATTTCATGCGAACACTTCGCACATGATGAGGAACCGCTCGAAGAAGGCAAAACTTCGACTTCGTCATGCAGGCTTGGTTAGTAAAGCCGATGAAAAACGAATCAAAGATCTTCTTTGCCTCTAAAAAGATCATTTTTTAACGAGGATACAGGCAAAAGTGCGAAAGCCCCTGTATCGAACTAAAAAAAGAAAATGCCTAGATCAGTCAATTCTGTTGCTTCTCACCGAAGAAAGAAGAAAATTTTAAAAATGGCTAAAGGTTACTTTGGAGCCAGATCCAAAGTTTATACCGTAGCCAAAAATGCTGTCGAAAAAGGACTTCAGTACGCATATCGCGACCGCCGAAACAAAAAACGGGCTTTCCGAAGATTATGGATCGCCAGGATAAATGCCGGAACGCGTCAGCATGGAATGAGCTACAGCCGCTTCATGCATAAATTAGCACAAGCAGATATCCAATTGAACCGAAAGGTTTTGGCAGATATGGCCATGAACCATCCGGATACTTTTAAATCCCTGATCGATTCGGTCAAGTAACAACAGTTAACATCAAAAAAAAGGGAACCAGGAATCTGGTTCCCTTTTTTTTATTTCACACCTAAAGCTTCGTATTTTCCAACATGCCTGAAAACTTACCAACCATAGGTCATGATCCAGCTTCTCCCTGGGAAGATTGGTTTCGGGCATTGCAATTCCTGATAAACTTTGAGGGTGAAATTGATGAGGCACTGGATCTGTTATCCAGGGTTTTTAAGGACACCTATTTACATTTTACCAAAAAGGATAATATCGCCTTCGGCACTTTGTATAGCCGAATGACCTATGTGGATCACTTTTTTCAACTCCCTGGCTGGCTAAGCCAACAAGCTCACCAATGGAGATTGCAAAGGAAAAAAGGGCTGGAGACAATGGAAGAAAAGCGGGATCTTCAGAACCTGGGCATCCATACTCTGGCTCACCTAATCGAAAAACTTTCAGGAAAACAGATCCCTGAGAGCTTAAAGAATAACCTCCCTAACCCAGCAAAATTTGAAGCTGACTCAACAGATCCTGGTTCTTACATCGAATCTGTTCGCTTAAGTATAGTTTCAGCAGAGGAAGACTCCCGGATGTTCATAGGTTTTTCAGAAAGAATCCCTGGCAAGAAGTGGAAGGTTGATTACTCAGGACTTGAGATCGAGAAGCTCCTAGCCCACTTTGGGACCACTTTTAAATTCCCGGTTCCAATTCAGGCAATAAAGGTGAATATCCAAGGCGATGTTTTGCGACCAAGAACAATCGTCCTTCAACCTGATTACCTGGTGGATGTTTCCACTATTTCGGAATGCTTTCAAGCAACAGGAGCATTTCCGGTCTTGGCACTTCAAAGGCAGTTCCTTCCATTTTCAATGGGCCTTCCCTTGATCCTAGGAAATATTGCGAACATGTTCCTTGATGAATTGCTGATCGATCCAGAAGTCCCTTTCAAGGTTTTGATAAAAAAAATATTCGCCGTCCAACCCCTGGCGATCTCGCTAATGGATGATGCACTGGTTAGCAAACTCATTCAACAAGCACAAGACCATTATCAGCATTTAGTTAATGTGATCAAGGAAGATTTCAAAAAGCAAAGAATTGAGCCTAAGGACTGTCTACTTGAGCCTACATTTTTTTCCTCAGTACATGGTCTCCAGGGTAGGTTGGACATATTTTTCCCGGACCCAGACAATCCTTCCATCATTGAGTTGAAGTCAGGAAAGGTATACAAGCCCAATTCTTATGGTCTGGCTATAAATCATTATGTCCAGACTTTGCTCTATGATCTGCTTATCAAGTTTGCGTTCAAGCGCCGGTTGAAAACAACCAATTATATTTTATATAGTAAGATCAAGGATCGCCCACTGCGCTTCGCTCCTCCGGCCTTTGATCAGCAGGCCAAGGCACTGGAATTAAGAAACCACATTCTGCTTCAGGAGTTTCAACTGGCCGAAGATGGGCTCAAAGAAGACCTCCTTGGTGCCACATTTTTCAAAAGGCTCGATCCCAGAAAAAACACCAAACTAAGCGGTTTCCACCAGCAAGACTTATTTAGAATTTATGGGGCCTTTCAGCAACTGACCAGCCTGGAGAAAAAATACTTCATCAGTTTCAGCAGCTTTGTCGCCAGAGAAAAAATTCTTTCAAAAATCGGAAAAGACAACGGCCGGCGCTCTCTTGGGCAATCGAATCTTTGGCGCGACAGCATCCGAGAAAAACTGAACCGCTTTGAAATACTGCATGAGTTGAAATTGGAGGCCAATGAATCGGGAGAAGCAGAACCTATGCTTTATTTCAAACGGAACCCAGAGCAGGCATTGACAAACTTCAGGAAGGGGGATATAGGCATTTTGTATCCGGCTTTATCTAAGGATGGCAATCCTCTACATCAGCAGTTGTTCAAAGGAACGATCATTTCGCTGGAAAAAGATCGGGTCCAATTCCGACTGCGCCACAAACAATTTAACACTCAGGTCTTTGATCAATTTAATCAATGGAACATCGAGCATGACATGATCGAGTCCGGTTTTACTGGTTTGCAAAAAGGCCTATTTGCATTTGCGGAAAGTCCAAAACATCTCAGGGATCTTTATCTAGGGAAAAGGCCTCCGGAAAAACCAAAGTATAATAATGATCTGGTGGCTCCGAAAGGGATGACCGGGCATCAGGAGTTAGTATTCAAAAAAGCCTTGCAGGCCAAGGAATACTTTTTGCTTTGGGGACCTCCCGGCACTGGCAAAACCAAGATCCTGCTTCGGAACCTGGTTGCCTATTTGCTGGAGCAAACAAAGGAGAACATCCTGTTGCTTGCCTATACAAACCGAGCTGTGGATGAAATTTGCGGGGCCATAGAATCCATCAACGCCGATGTACAAAGCAAATACTTACGTATTGGATCAAGATATTCTACTGGGGAACCCTTTGTGCAACAACTCCTGCAGCAACAGATCGCAGAAGTAGACACCCGTGCAAAACTTCGAGAGTTAATTCAAAGTAAGCGGGTCGTCGTCTCGACAGTGGCTTCAATGGCCACAAAACCAGAATTACTTAAGCTTCACAATTTTGACCGGGTGATCATCGATGAGGCTTCTCAGATCCTGGAGCCGATGCTGGTTGGCCTGCTTGCCAAATTCAAGCAAAGCATCCTTATTGGCGACCACAAACAAT
>JABDJM010000153.1 GCA_013002475.1 Saprospiraceae bacterium
AAGCATATTTACCCAGATAAAAAACTGTCCTTCAAATACACTACCGTAACGGGAATAAAAGGTTTCAAAAAGTGATATCCTACTAGTAGGGATCGATCAGTTTTCTCAAAAAAAATCCTGCATCTTAGGAGGGATCAAGATGCAGGATATGACAAAACAAACATACTATGAGAAAACTAGGCCCAAGATAGGGCCGAATTTAACTTGCTGATAGCCTTATTTAGGGGATGAGCTTTCCAGCCAGGGAGTGGCAGAAATGAGTTAGGAAGCGGTAACCAAGTCTTTTTGAAAATACCGTACTGGCAGAAGGATTTCGACACTTGTCCCCAAAGGATTCCCACTTTCATCCTGTAAATCAATGGTTTCTACGCTGACCTGGGTGTCCTGATCTCCATTTAATATTTTCAACCTTTCCTCTGTGATGCTAGTGCCCATTGATCTGTAATTCCGTTTTTCGGACTGAGTGCTTTTGTAAAGGGCTGCGGCTTTTCTCCCAATTCCATTATCGTGGACCACACATTTCAATTGATCTTCATTCATGTAGATGAATTCAATGGTCACCTTTCCGTTGTCACGGCTTCTAAGTCCATGCTCGAGGGCATTTTCAACATAAGGCTGGATGATCATGGTAGGAATGCGAACAATATCCTCCTCTAACTCAGGATCAATTTTTATTTCAAAGACAAATTGTTCAAAGCGGAGTTTTTGAAAGATGTCAAGATAATTCTCCAGGAATTCTATTTCAGATTCAAGTGTGATGATCTCCTCTTCAGAGTATTCCAGACTCTGCCTCATCAACCTGGAAAATTTGGCCAGGTACCTGGCAGCCGTGTCCGAGTCTTCTGATGTTATAAAGCGTTGGATAGCGTTTAGACAATTGTGGAGGAAGTGGGGGTTCATTTGTGCGCGTAAAGCTTTTAGCGCCAGCCTGGAAGATTCAAGCTTTAGCATTTCTGCTTCTTTGCGTTGAGCCTCTGCCTTGTATTTGATTTCCAACTCAAGCAGTTGTTTTTTTCCTTGCTTCTCCCGGAACTTTTCTTCCATCTCACCATGCAACAACTGGTATTGGTAAGCTTTTTCAAAATCTTCACTATCAGCGAAAAACTCGGCTATTTCATAACACAAATTTGAAAGTTGCTGGTAGTCTTCTCCTTCCTGTGCGGATTGCAATGCCTTCTCATAATGCTGCAATGCAAGATCATCCTTCATTTGTTCAGCATAAAGTCTTGCTTTCCAATTAGAGATGACGGAAAAATTATGGTAATCGTCCGAGGCATTCTGGTGATACAACTTCTCTGCTTGTTCAAATAGTGGCAGAGCACTTTCGTATTTTTGGTCAGCCAGGTCGAGATAGCCCAGGTTGGCAGTGGCTCCTGCACGGGCCTTTTTGCTCAGATCATCTTCGCTTTCCAGTGCTTTTTGAAAATAAAGCTTTGCCTTGTCTTTTCTGTCTAAAGCCAAAAAGCAATTTCCAACACTTAAGTAATGCCAGGATAACCGGGTTTTCATTCCCAGGGTTTCGCAAAGATCCACCACCTTTATTGAGGCTTGGACTGCCTTGTGAAGGTCACCCGTCTTCTGGTAAATAGTACTTATTCCGGATTGAATCAGACAGAGGAAATAGTAGTCTTTTAGATTTGGAGTGTCTTCCAGGTCATCCAGTAACCTTTCCGCTTGAAAAAGATCTTCAAGAGCTTCCGGATAGTTGCCCAGATGGAGATTTAAAAAACCCTTTCGACATTTGATGCGGTATTCAATCCTTGGCTCCGATAGCTGATCACGGTAGCTTTCAATCCGGTCCAGGATCTCTCCTGTGGTTTTCCAATCCCCTAAATTTATCAAGGTGCCAACCCGGTCCAGCATTATTTCCGACATCTGGGAAACATCGCCGATCTCTGTAATGATAGATACCGCATTCTTATAATGCTCTTCGGAATCTTGATATTGATATAATTGATTTTTCAGTTGTCCGGCATACCAATGATAGGCAAGATGAAATTCAGACGAAACGTTTGAACTAAGCAATGCCTTCATCTTGCCCAAATGAGCCGTGGCTTTTTCTATATCTGTATAGGTATAATAGCCAACCAGTCTTTCGAGGGCCGATAGTTTATCTGGAGAAGCGGGTGTTTGAAGGAGTTGGTCCTCCAACTGTTGGAGTTTGGGTATTCTTACACTATGTTGACCCATGGCGCTAAGATAAATGAAAAAGGGCTACATCATCAGATGCAGCCCTTTTTAAAAGGAGGGTGAGAGTTATTCTAGGATGGCAAAATTCCACCACAGCTATTTAAGCCACTCCTGGAATTAAATTTCCTTCCACCTTTAATCTTTTTCATCGTAGTAAGGGTAAGGACGGATCGGTCCTTCTTGAAATCTTTGATCCGGTTTTTTTTGGTCTTTCCCATAACTGTATGTGTTTCCGTGATTGCTTATGACCCAAATCTATAGGCC
>JABDJM010000155.1 GCA_013002475.1 Saprospiraceae bacterium
AATCCTGCCGGGTCGAGGCTTTTGCCCCTGTACAAGGATATCCTGAAATTTTATGCTGATATCCAGGTGGATGAAAATAATCCTAAACAATTCACTGTCATTACAAATGGTCCCAATTACAAAATGGTTGAAAACACAGGAGGGTATATACTGCCTGCTTATGTGTACGATAGAAATGAGATACTGAAGAACTACGCATTTTCAGATTTTGCCGATCCTGAAAAGTCAGCAACACTAAAAGATGATGCAGCTTTAGTTAGCCTAGATAGTCTTTTCTCCTCTCCTGAAATGACACAAACACTCACCAACGTATCAGGTAGTGGTCCATACAGATTTAGCGAATGGAACCAGAATCTGGATCTTACCCTAACTAAAAAGGAAAACTGGTGGGGCAGCAAGGTCCAAGGTATTCGACCAGATTTTGTGCACTATCCAAAGTCTATTCGCTATGAGATCATTCCGGATGAAACGGCTGTTATTGCTAAGATCAAAAACGGAGAGCTTGATATTGCCACCACTATTTCTGGAACTGCATTTGAGGAGTTAAAGAAAAATCCTCTTGTCAATGAGCAATATAACTTTCATAGCCCTTCAACCTTAAGCTCCAATTATGTGGGTATTAACAATCGGGTCAAAAAATTGTCTGATCCCAATGTTCGGAAGGCCATTTCCTGTCTGATAGATCGACCTAATTTGATAAAAGAAGTTTACGCAGGCTATGCTGAACCACAATATGGGCCCATACATTCCTCCTATTCTTATGCGGTTCAGGATGATGCTTATAGTTATAATCCTGAAAAGGCGGCAGACCTATTGGAAGCAGCGGGTTGGAAGGATACAAATGGAAATGGGATCCTGGATAAACAACTTGACGGTCAATTAGAGGAACTAAAACTCACTGTACTAAGCACACCTACAAATACGATAGTCAAACAAATGCTTCTGATCATCCAGGATGATTTCAGGAAGGCAGGCCTTGATATTGAGCTGGTCACTATGGAAGCCAATCAGGTGGGTCAGGCAAGAAGAAAGGGTGAGTTTGAATTGATGACAGCAGGAGCGGGATTGGATGGCAGCATTTATAACCCTTATCAATATTGGCATACATCCAGCCCCTATAACTTTTTTGGGGCCGGCAATGGAGAAATAGATTCCCTGATAGATCAGATAATGGAATCGGTTGATGAGAAGGAACGGTCAGCTTTGTTTTCAAAGTTTCAGGAAATGCTCAATGAAAATCAATATTTGGTTTTTCTGAATAGCCCAACGCAAAGAATGGTAACTCACAAAAGATTGAAAAATCTGAAAATCACCGTTCAACGCCCCAATTACTTGCCGAACTATGCTCATCTTTAAGATGACAGGCCAAAATTCATGAGGGCGTATTTCATTAAAAGGCTACTTTTCATTTTACCCACGTTGCTTATCCTCAGCGTGGTGGTTTTTTTTCTTTCAAGGTGGGCACCTGGTGATCCGGTTGAATGTGGATCTGGTCTGGCAGAAATATCTGAGATTAGCGAGGAGCTGTATCTAGAAAGATACCGGACAATCCAAAAAAATGAAGGCCTGGAGGGACCCTTATTTTATTTTGGGATCCATAGTCAGGCTGTTCCGGATACCCTCTACAAGATCATCCCCAAAACAGAAAGACTACTCAATCGCCATTTGATCCAGCAATATGGTAATTGGTCTGCCATTCAAAATTGGAGAAACGGACTCAAGAATCTAAAGAGTGAATTACAAAAGGTACCGGATTCTTTACAGATAGAAAAAACCCAGGCTCTGCAAGTCTTGGACATACTGAAGTCTTCCAGTCAGGAAAATGTTCTTCGTTCAAACCTTGAAGTAGTTGGAGTTTTGCTAGATGAGACTACATTTCAAAAGGAAACCCAAAACCTGGAGAGATCCTTTGAGCAAATGACCAACGATCCTTCCCGGTGGAAGTTGTGGGTCCCTCGAATTTCCTGGTATGGATTTAATAATCAATATCACAACTGGATATCCAAGATCCTTCAAGGCGATTTTGGCAATTCCTGTCAAACTGGGCAACCTGTTTGGACCAGTCTTGGTCCTGCCCTGAAATGGACTTTGCTAATGACCATCCCAGCCATTTTGTTGTCTTTCTTACTGGCTATCCCCTTAGGATTGTTCGGGGCATTAAATGCGGGAACTAGGTTTGACAAACTTTCCTCCTTTATAGTTTTTGTTCTGTATGCTTTACCCTCGTTTTGGGTAGCCACCTTATTGCTTGTCTTTTTTACTACCCCAGAATATGGGGCCTGGTTAGATTGGTTTCCATCTATTGGCCTTGGCCGGCTACCATCCACTGCACCCCTGTGGGATAGGTTTTTGGAGACGACAGCTCATTTGATCCTTCCTGTTTTTTGTCTGACCTATGCCTCCTTGGCATTTATCAGTCGGCAAATGAGAGCCAGTATTTTAAAAGTTCTCCCGCAACCATATGTAACTACGGCCAGAGCCAAGGGGCTTTCTGAAAGTCAGGTGTTCAGGAAGCATGTCATCAAGAATTCTCTTTTCCCGATAATCACGATCCTTGCGGGAGTTTTACCTGCAGCTATATCAGGGTCAGTGGTCATAGAGTATATTTTCAATATTCCAGGGATGGGAAGGACGACCATCAATGCCATATTGGCCAGAGATTGGCCGGTGGCCTATGCAATTTTCTTTCTGGGTTCTATTCTGACCATTTTGGGTTTATTCCTGGCCGACTTACTTTACTCCTGGGCGGATCCACGGACCCACATGGCTAAATCCCAAAACCCCGATTCATGAGTCTCCTTCAAAAAATAGCACCCGGTCGCCCGGATGTGATAAGGAGGGTGACCAAAACCCGCCGGTGGAAATTCTCCAGAGTCATTCTTTTGGGATTGTTTTTTCTAGCCGTCTTTGGTGATTTCATTGCGAGCGAAAAACCACTTTTTGCTAAACGGAATGGAAGAGTCAGTTTCCCTGTAGCTCAGCAATATTTGGTCGACCTGGGTTTTTCGAAATTTCCTGCCGAGGTTTATCGACAGGGATGGAAAGATTTAGACTATGAACGGGTTGTCTGGCCTTTGATTCCCTACGGATCAAAGACTCTTGATCGGCGAAATACTGGTTGGGTAGGTCCCTTTGATAAACAAGAAACAAATGGACTAAGAGATAGACATTGGTTAGGAACGGATCAACTAGGGCGCGACGTGGTGGCGGGTTTGATCAGTGGTACCAGAACCGCGCTTAGTGTGGGTATTCTTGCGATGCTTATTGCCGGAATCCTTGGGATTTTTATTGGAGGCCTCGGTGGTTTTTATGGAGATCACGGAATGCGAATGTCCAGGGTGAGGATAGTACTTCTTGTGGTAGGAATTCTACTGGGGGTCTTCTGGGCATTTATTAGCAGACCCTTTTCCAGCCAAACAACCTTAACGCCGGGTAGCCTGCTCATCTCCTTATTATTGTTCTTTGGTGTTGTTGCCATTTTTTACATCGTCGGCAAGAAAATCGGAACTATCAGTAAGAGTAACACTAAGGTCTTGGTACCTGTTGACCAATGGGTATTGAGGAGCATTGAAATATTTGGATCCATCCCTGCCTTATTATTGTTGCTTTGCTTGATTGCTGTTTTTGAAAAATCATCCATACTGTTGGTTGGAATAATTCTTGGTTTTCTGTTTTGGCCTACCATTGCCAGGTATATGCGGGCGGAGATGTTAAAACTGCGGGAAAGGAATTTTTTGGAGTCTTATAAAGCCCTGGGCTTTTCAAGTCGCCGGATTTTTTTCCGACATGGACTTCCCAATGGGTTGTCCCCAGTACTGATCACTCTTGCTTTTGGAATGGGAGGGGCCATTTTAGCTGAAGCAATCTTATCATTTATCGGAATTGGGATTCCCCTGGATGAGGTTACCTGGGGATCTATGTTAAACGAAGCCCGAAGGAATTTCTCCGCATGGTGGATCGCTATCCTGCCGGGAATAATGATCTTCCTGGCAGTTTTTAGCCTGAATATTTTAGGTGAAGGATTAAGTCAATTACTGGATCCCAAACAGGAGAGGTTCTAATTCTTTTTTCTCATGTCTTTTGGGAAAAGGTTTGATTTGCCGCGCTTGGTAGAATACTCACCTCTTTTGTTTGTTTTCGCGTTCACTGTTTCATTTACCGGGCAGCCTGACTTCTTGCTACAAGAAGTTGTGGTAGTAAAAAAGAACGCGAGAGCGATCAGAGAAAAGAAAAAGGTGATTTTTTTGAGATTCTTCATATGGTGAATGACTTAAAAATACAGGCTTTTCGCCGGAAAATCTGATAAAAAAGTAACTGCGAAATCCTTGCCGCATTGCCGAAAAGGCTTAAAAATGGCCAAAAATCGGCTTCAAAGCCAAAAAAAACGCTGAAAGGCCCATGAATAAAGGATTTTTCGGTCATTATTTTTTGTTTTAGTACGATCAGGAACTAAATTTGTCCATCATTTCACATTATTAAAACTTCTAACATGAACAAAGGAGATCTCGTTAACATGGTAGCCGAAGAGGCAAACCTGACTAAATCTCAAGCTGCTGATGCTGTTAATTGTGTAATTGATTGTATAGGTGGATCATTGAAAGATGGTGACAAAGTTTCCCTTGTTGGATTCGGAACCTTCACAGTGAATCACAGAAACGCCAGAACTGGGAGAAATCCTAAAACTGGTGAAGCTATCCAAATCGCCGCAAAGAACGTTGTAAAGTTCAAGCCTGGAAAAGAATTGAGTAATTCTGTAAACTAATTACACACCCAACATTATCAAAAAAGGCGGTCACTTCTAAAGTGGTCGCCTTTCTGTTTTCAGGCCTTTTTTAGCTACTTTTGTTCATCACCAAAAATTAACTCTCCAACTGCTTTTATGGCCGACATTGCTCAACTCCAGCAAATCGCTTCCCAAGTACGTAGAGATATTATCCGGCAAACTCATTTTGCCTCCAGCGGTCACCCCGGTGGGAGTTTGGGTTGTACGGATTTCTTAACTGCTATGTACTTTGAAATTCTGGATCATAATCCTGAATTCAATATGGATGGCAAAAATGAAGACCTCTTTTTTCTTTCCAATGGTCACATTTCTCCTGCCTGGTATAGCGTTCTTGCCCGCTCCGGATATTTCCCTGTGGAAGAACTTTCGACTTTCAGAAAAATTAATTCCCGACTTCAGGGACACCCTGCAACGCATGAAGGGCTTCCCGGCATTCGCGTTGCTTCTGGTTCTCTGGGACAGGGTTTGTCTGTTGGAATCGGTGCTGCCCTTGCCAAACGATTAAACGGCGACCACAAGCTTGTTTATGTACTTACAGGTGACGGAGAATTACAGGAAGGACAAATTTGGGAGGCTGCTTTATTCGCTGCCCACCATAAAGTGGACAACCTGATTGCAACTGTGGACTGGAACGGTCAACAAATTGATGGTGCAACAAGAGATGTTATGTCTCTGGGAGATCTGGATGCTAAATGGAGGGCATTTGGCTGGGATGTTATGCAGATGAATGGTAATGATATGAAAAGGGTTCTTAAGATAATGGACCTGGCGAAGAAACGGACAGGCCAGGGGAAACCTTTAATGATCTTGATGAAAACCGACATGGGCTTTGGAGTTGACTTTATGGCCGGTACCCATGTATGGCACGGTAAGGCTACGAACCGTGAACAAACGATTAATGCACTTAACCAATTAGAAGAAACACTCGGAGACTATCCTTACTCCGGGAGCGACCTATAAGATATGGATATTTTGAAAACTGCCCCTTCTCTGGATTCCATTGTTAGTACTGAAAAAAAGGCTACCCGTGATGGGTTTGGCGCCGGATTACTTGAAGTCGGGAAAAAATACAGCAACTCTCTTGCCATGTGTGCCGACCTTACGGGATCCTTAAAGATGCAACACTTCCAAAAGGAATTTCCCGACCGATTCTTTCAGGCTGGGATCTCTGAAGCCAATATGATGGGTGTGGCTGCAGGAATGGCAACAGCCGGCATGATCCCTTTTACAGGTACCTTTGCAAATTTTTCCACTGGTCGGGTGTACGATCAGGTGAGACAATCAATCGCCTACTCTCATAAGAATGTAAAGATCTGTGCTAGTCATGCTGGAATTACGCTTGGTGAGGATGGGGCTACTCACCAGATCCTCGAAGATATAGGGATGATGAAAATGCTTCCGGGGATGACGGTGATCAATCCTTGTGACTATAATCAAACTAAAGCGGCTACACTGGCAATAGCTGAACATGAAGGGCCTTGCTATCTTCGATTTGGCAGACCTGGCTGGCCCGTGTTTTATCCGGAAGACCGAGAATTTGTCATTGGCAAAGCCTGGCAATTGTCTGAAGGGTCGGATGTAACTATTCTTGCCACAGGGCACCTTGTCTGGACTGCGGTTGAGGCGGCCCGAGAACTAGAAAGCCAGGGTATTAGGGTCGAGCTAATAAATATCCACACTATCAAACCTCTGGATGAAGAAGCCATAATTCGCTCGGTAACTAAGACTGGTTGTGTAGTAAGCTGTGAGGAACATAATCGGTATGGAGGACTTGGAGAAAGTGTGGCCCAGTTGTTGACCACAAAATTACCATCCCCCCAGGAGTTTGTGGCGGTTGATGATAGCTTTGGGGAAAGTGGAAAACCAGATCAACTCTTAGAAAAATTTGGCCTTAGCAAGCCCGACATCGTTCAGGCTGTTAAAAAGGTAATCTCTAGAAAGTAAGTCTTAAGTTCTATTACATGAAATTTGAATCTAAAGTAATCCATGCGGGGATCAAACCAGATCCAAGCACCGGGGCCATTATGACCCCCATTTTCCAAACTTCCACATATGTACAGGATGGAGTAGGGAAACATAAAGGATTTGAATACGCCCGAACCGGGAATCCGACAAGATCCGTCCTGGAGGAAAACCTGGCCGCTTTGGAAAATGGTAAATATGGTATCTGTTATAGTAGCGGGTTGGCCGCTATGGATGCTGTGATGCAAATGTTGGAGCCCGGTGATGAGATCATCGCCACCAATGATCTATACGGTGGATCATACCGGCAGATTACCAAAGTTCATCATCGGTATGGCATCAAATCGAAGTTTGTGGACATGTCCAGGGTTTCGGACGTGAAAAGACGTTTTGGGAAAAAGACCAAAATGATTTGGATCGAAACTCCCACCAATCCGATGTTGAATATTGTAGACATCAAGGCGATTTCAAAAATAGCCAAGGAAAAGGGTGCCATAGTTGTAGTGGATAATACTTTCGCTTCACCTTATCTTCAGACCCCGCTGGACCTAGGAGCAGATATCGTTGTTCATTCAGCCACTAAATATTTAGGGGGACATTCAGATGTTATCCTTGGGGCTGCCGTAGTAAAGAAAAAGGCATTTGCCGATCAGTTGCATTTCACGCAGAATGCTGTGGGTGCTATTCCTGGTCCCCAGGATTGTTTCTTGACCCTTAGAGGAATCAAGACATTGCACCTGCGGGTTGAAAGAGCTTGTAAGAATGCAAAAAAGATCGCTAAGTACCTTCAGCGCCATCCCAAAGTATCAAAGGTCTATTACCCAGGCTTCAAGGAGCATCCCGGGCATGAAATAGCCAAAGCTCAAATGCGCGATTTTGGGGCCATGGTCAGTTTTGATCTTGTTCAGGACAGGATCAGCGTTGCAAAGAAAGTTCTTCAGGGAACCCACATGTTCTCACTCGCTGAATCTCTAGGAGGTGTGGAATCTCTTATTGGTCATCCGGCCACAATGACCCATGCCTCTATACCAAAGCCCGAAAGGCTAAAAGTGGGCTTGACAGATTCTTTAATCCGGTTGAGTATAGGTGTTGAGCATGCGGATGATCTTATGGAAGACCTGGAGAATGCTTTTATGGAGATCTAGTTTGGATAAGAATTGACTCTTTAGGGCTCGCGCCACCCGTCTTTCAAGGCGGGTGGCGTTGGTCGTTATATCGTACCTGGACATTCTTGAAGAATAGAGAGAGTCCACCAAAAAACCGAACCCTCGCCAATCTCGGCAAATCTTCCCTAAAAAAAATATCGTCCCACATCTATTTCAAAATCAAGCTGTTAACCATCAAGAGAAATATTTTTTTCAGAAATCTTTATGGAATTTTAGGAGGGCCGACGTCCATGTTGCGAAATCAATTTTTCAATCACACAAAATTTTGCAGAAATGGACAACAAGAATGTCATTCACACTGAGCAAGTCTCAACTAACAACAAAACTTTCTTCTTTGACTTGAAAGAATCCAAGTCCGGAGGAAACTACCTAAAGATCACTCAATCAAGGATCGTTGATGAGGATCAAAGAGAGCGCACCAGTATGATTCTTTTTGAAAGAGACCTACCCAAATTTGGGAACGCCCTTTTCAATTCCCTCATGGCCTTTCAGGGGAGAACGGAAGAAGACAGGGAAGCTTTTCGAACTGCTATTCAGTCGAAGCATCCAAATGCCTTCACTCCCTGGTCAAAAGAAGATGAAGAGCAGTTAGCTCATCTTTTTGAAGCAGGCTATGATGTAGAAGATCTGTCCCAAAAACTCCAGCGTAATGTTGGCGGGATCAAAGCCCGAATAAAAAAAATGGGACTGATCGGAGAAATTACTGCTGAAGCTTAAAACTAAGGGGAGAGCCTACCGGGCTCTCCCCTTTTTTTCGATCATGAATTTAAAAACATCCAACTCTATAAAGTATTGGGCAGAGGAAGACAGGCCTCGGGAGAAAATGGTTAGGCTTGGCCGCCATAATCTTACCAATGCAGAACTTCTGGCCATCCTTTTGAAAACAGGGACCCAAGAAAATTCAGCCCTGGATATTGCAAAACAGGTAATGCGTTCTTATGATGAGAACCTAACCAACCTGGGAAAAGTACAGCTTGACGAGCTGACAACCTTTCGGGGCATTGGACAGACCAAAGCGATCACCATCCTGGCTGCTATTGAACTGGGTAGAAGAAGGCAACAAAGCGAAGCGTCAAAGAATACACTGATCAATAAATCACAATCCTGTTATGATTTATTAGGTCCTCAGCTGGCCGATTTACCTCATGAAGAGTTTTGGATCATCTTGTTAAACAGGGCCAACCGCGTGCTAACTAAAGAATGTGTAAGCCGGGGAGGAATTTCCGGGACCCTGGTCGATGCGAAAATTATCTTCAGAAGAGCCCTGGCTTCTTCAGCTTCGGGCGTTGTTCTGATGCATAATCATCCCTCCGGAAATCCTAAGCCTAGTGAAATGGATATCCGCCTCACACGAAGACTTTCACAAGCAGGCAAACTACTAGATATCAAAGTTTGGGATCACCTAATTATTGCAGGAGAGGGATACACCAGTTTTATGGATGAAGGGCTTATGACCTTTTAGCCTTATAGCATTCAAAACAGTACCTTTGGCCTTCATTCCCTTTGGGACCCTTTTATAGGAACATTAATGGAGCCCGGAAAAGCTTTTGATTATCAACTTTTAGGAAGGGTATTGCGACTTGCAATACCTTTTAAGCGGATACTAATTTTCGCTTGCATACTGGCTGTGGTCCTTGCTCCATTATCCGCGTTAAGGCCATACCTGATCCAGGTTCTTGTGGATGATTACATTTTCAAATTTGATGTCCCGGGCATGGGAAAGATGGCCTTTTTCATCTTCCTAGTCTTAATCGCCGAATCAGCCCTTCAGTATTTCTTTATCTACAATACAAATCTCCTTGGACAATCGGTGATCCGGGATTTGAGAGTAAGAGTGTTCGATCATGTTACCTCTCTTAAGTTGACCTATTTTGATCGTACTCCAATTGGTACTTCAACGACACGGACGATTAATGATATCGAGACCATAAATACGGTTTTCACGCAAGGGGCCATTACCATTGTCGCAGACCTGTTGACTTTATTTGCTGTCTTGGGTGTCATGATGTACACGAGTTGGAAATTGACATTGATCTGCCTGACCACGATGCCATTCCTGATCATCGCCACCTATATTTTTAAGGAAAAGGTAAAGTCTGCTTTCCAAATAGTCCGGACTCAGGTGTCAAAAATGAATGCCTTTCTTCAGGAGAGAATAACCGGTATGCGGATCGTCCAGATATTTAATGCGGAAGATCGGGAAATGAAAAAGTTCAAGAAGATCAACCGGGAATACACACAGGCGAATCTTGACTCGATATTTTACTACGCAACTTTTTTTCCAGTTGTGGAGATCATCTCGGCCGCCAGTTTGGGACTTATGGTATGGTGGGGAGCAAGAGGTGTAATAAGTGATCAGGTTACTTTAGGTGCACTGGTAGCTTTTCCGATTTATCTCTCAATGTTGTTCAGACCGATTCGGATGCTCGCTGATAAATTTAACACGCTGCAAATGGGGCTGGTAGCTTCCGAAAGAGTTTTCCGATTGCTGGACCGTAAAGATCAGATCCCCAATGTGGGCAGTATTAAGGTTGATGAAATAGATGGGGAAGTTGCCTTTGACGATGTAAGCTTTGCCTACAATGAAAGAAACTTTGTACTTCATAATGTCAGTTTTAAGATTCCTGCCGGAGAGACATTGGCTATTGTGGGAAGCACCGGATCTGGTAAATCCACGATAATAAATTTGCTGAATCGCTTCTATGATATTCAGAAAGGGCAGATCCTCATTGATGGCTCGGATCTGAAAGATTTTGAGTTGGCAAACCTTCGAAATCATATTGGTCTTGTACTTCAGGATGTAGTTTTATTTACAGGCTCTGTCCTGGAAAATATTACACTGAGGCATCCGGGCATAAGCCGCGAAGCGGCGATTCAGGCTTCTAAAATGATCGGGGCTCATGAGTTCATTGAGAAATTGCCAGGAGGTTACGATCATGCTCTAATGGAAAGAGGTTCAACATTATCCATGGGCCAGCGACAGCTTATCAGCTTTGTGAGGGCTCTTGTTTTTGATCCAAGTATCTTGGTCCTTGATGAAGCGACCTCTTCGATTGATCCGGAAACCGAGTCAGTGATCCAGTTCGCCATTGAGAAGTTGATCTCTCAAAGGACCTCTATCATTATTGCACATCGGCTTTCCACTATCCGTCATGCCCACAAAATTATGGTCCTTGATAAGGGGCGGGTTATAGAATACGGAGCTCATGATGAGTTAATGCAGATTGAAGGAGGCCACTATCGGGAGCTATTTGAAATGCAATTTTTTGCCAGCACGGGGTAATGAGTTCTCACCCCATCGACTATTTTTCTCTATTTGTCGTTAAATCTTTGACTTTGGGTCTCGCAAGCCCATTTTTACAGAACCATAATGAATTCCGTTTAGTTATAAAGAAAAAACAATGATCCGTAGAGTTGAAATGAATCCGCTTAATTCCATTGCCAGTTTGGTGTTTACTGTATTGGTTTTGGTAGGATTGTTTTTTCTGGTAAAAGGCTTTTTTACGCTCCTTGGCTTTCTAACGCCAGCCCTATTGATCGGAGCTGCTATCCTTAATTGGCGTGTTTTTCCCGACTATGCAAAATGGGTTTGGAATCAGTTGAAGACCAATCTTCCTGTTGGTGTGATCTCGATAGTCCTTTCTGCAATTTTCTTCCCAGTACTGGCTGGCTTCTTATGCTTTAAAGCCTACATGCGATATAAATCCAACAAGACCTTTAGTGACCTGGAACAGGACAGGGAAAATGAATTTATTGATTACGAAGAGGTAGATGTGGAACACAGTGAGCCTTTTGAACTTCCTCCTCTTGAAAAGACAAAAGAAAGCACTGAGTACGACGGTCTTTTTGAGTAAGCATTTCCGTAATTTTCGGCCATGCTCTGGCCAACTTTCATTTTTTGGGGATTGACGATCCTAAGTTTTATCTGTGGCCTGGCCTATCTGACCATCCAACTTAAAATTCGCAACACCTGGCATTCCATCCCAACAGATCCTCTAGACAAATCTTTTGTTCCCAGGCGAAAATATTCAGTGATCATAGCAGCGAGGAATGAAGCCGAAAACATAGTCCCTTGTATTAAGAGCATCCTTAACTCAAATTTTCCAGCTGAGCAATTTGAAGTGATGGTGGTAGATGACCATTCTGAAGATGAAACTATCCAAAGCCTTGAGGCAATACAGGACTCCAGATTAAGGGTGCTGTCCCTTCAGAGTGGCGAGGGAAAAAAGGCTGCTATTCAGCAAGGCATCCAATCGTCCGAGGGTGATTGGATTGTAACAACTGATGCTGATTGTATTTGGGATGATCAGAGCCTCCAATTAATTGCTCAAAAGGCAGAGGGAGAAAACTTCAAATGCATTACCGGGCCGGTGTTGGTTGGGCAGGCAGAGAATTTCATTGAAAGATTTCAGGAGATGGATTTCATGGGTACGATGGTCGTAACAGGATCAGGTATCCACCGGAAAACCACTTACCTGGCAAATGGAGCTTTTCTTGCTTATCCAAAAAAAATGTTCATAGATCTTGGGGGGTTTAAAGGGGACAAAAATTATGCTTCAGGGGATGACATTCTTTTTCTGCAAAAAATTGCTCGGGATTACCCCGGCAGTATCAGCTTTATAAAAAACCCGGACCATGTTGTAAGGACAAAAGCTGAGCCTAATTTCAAATCATTTTTTCAACAACGACTCCGCTGGGCCAGCAAAACGAATGCCTTCCCAAACAAGTCTACCTGGTGGGTCATGGTGCTTGTATTTTTGAATAGTTTCTTCCTGGTCATGACCTTCCTAATGGGAGTCGGGGGGTTTGGAAAAATGATCCTGGTGTTTTTATTTCTATTGATCAATAAATGGGTCGCTGATGGACTAGTTCTTCAATCCGCATCTCGATTTTATTCTAAACCATTGAGAACTTTTCAGTTTCTGGGAGGGAGTATTTTTCATGCTTTTTACATTACCCTGATTGGGATTAGAGTTCAATTTCCTGTTTCCTATAATTGGAAGGGAAGAGTTACCCGATAACAGTCAGACCCGCTGGAACATTATCACTTTTAGACATTATCCGAAGACTAACGGGAGAACTGGTTTCCAACTTTTTGAAAGCATCGAAAATTTTGCCTTCGAAATCTGATCTCTCCCGGATTTCAATTTGGCCCTCCAATTCTATGAGGAGCCAATATTCAATTGTTGAACTTTGAAGTGCCATTCGCCAAAAGCCCCAGTCCCGCCTTCGGCTCCACCACGGGAATATTTTCGATACTATTGGCACAAGATTCCGAAACCACCATCGACGTTCATAGAATTGATTGACTACCCTGATCAGTTTAAGTGAGTCCAGTAATTTCTCGCAATATTCTTCAATGG